>JAEOTJ010000203.1 GCA_016839905.1 Promethearchaeota archaeon
AACAATTTTTTTAAATTGTCTTTAATAATTCTAAGTATAACAATTATTTTAAAAGTTACAGCTAAAAATAAAAACAGAGGAAATTGAGTGAAATGGCACGTCCATATCAAAAAGCTAACATTCCTGGCCCTGAGATGGGTACTTCTGTCTCAGATCCAACAGTGATGGCGAATTTACTTAAGGCTCCTAAGAAGAAGGTAGTTATTATTGGCGCTGAATCTTTAAATTGGGAACTTGATAAGAAAAAGGTTGCAGACTACTTAATAGATATCGCAAACAAAATTGATTGTCATGTAGTTAGCACCGGTCATACATATAGTTACTTAAAGGATAAAATCAGTAAAGGGAAACTATATGATATGTCATTGATTAATATTACAAACAGATTATGCGATAAGAACTGGACTGGTTTTGATGGAGAAGGACAATATTCCATGGCAATTTTCGGGGGACACTTAGTATTTTATGTCTCTCAAGTACTATCTAGGATTAAAAACTTTACAAACTGGGTAAAAACAATTGAATTGGATAAATATTCTCATCCAAATGCCCGATTTAGTTTACCAAATCTAAGCGATAATGAATGGAAATTATTTTTAGAAAGCTTGATTGAAAAATTATAAAAAAATATAGGTATAAAAATAAGAGGAGATAAATGAGATGAGTTTTGCAGATATACCAGTAGATGTAGGTCCTGTTTACGAAGGAGAACGTATTAGAGGAAACCAGATGTATGTCGAGCTTGGGGGTCCAAAAATAGAGAAACACTTTGAGTTAGTTAGAGTTAAAAAAGATAAAGAAATTGAAGATGGAAAAGTAACTCTCATCGGTCCCGATATAAAAGACATGGAAGTAGGATCAAGACATACTATAGGAATCTTAGTAGAAGTCTCTGGACCTGAGCTTGAAGAAGATTTAGAAGCAGTATTTGAAAGAAGAGTTCATGAGTTCTGCAATTTTGTAAATGGAATAATGCATTTGAACCAAAGATATACTAATTGGATGCGAATTTCTAAATCTGCTGTAGAAAAAGGATTTGATAACTTTCAAATGCTTGGAACTGTTTTAATTAGACTTTATAAAGCTGAACTTCCAATCATTAAAAAAGCTCAAGTTACCTTCTATACAGATCCAGAGAAAATCAAAGAACCATATGATTCTGCTTTAGAGATTTATAATAAAAGAGACGAAAGAGCCCGTAGTATAAATGATGAAGATGTAGATATGTTTTATGGCTGTGTTTTATGCCAGAGTTTTGCTCCAACTCATGCATGCTGTATAACGCCAAATCGGATGAGTTTATGTGGTTCTATCTCATGGTTTGATGCTAGAGCTGCAGCTAGAGTTGATCCAAAAGGGCCACTCTTCGAAATTCCCATGGGTGAGTGTCTCAACGAATTAGCAGGTGAGTTTGTAGGTGTAAACGCAATGATAAAAAAACGTTCGCTTGGAGAGATCGATAGAATTTATTTATATAGTGGAATGGAATTCCCACATACTTCATGTGGTTGTTTTGAAGCAATTGATTTTTTTATTCCCGAAACAGGAGCAGGCCACGGTATTATCGATAGAAGTCATGATGGTGTAGCAATAAATGGATTACCTTTCTCCGCCATGGCGAACCAAACTGGTGGGGGAAAACAAATGCCCGGTTTTAACGGAATAAGTATACAGTACATTATATCACCCAAATACCAAAAATATGATGGAATTACAGCAGGTTTGGAGGGTGGAATTTATACTATCGTGTGGATGGGTAAATCAGTTAAAGATCGAGTTTATGAATTCCTTCCAGAAGATTTAAGGGATAAAATTGCCACTGAAGAAGATGTTGCTGAGTTAAGTAAGCTACCAGCATGGTTGGAAAAAGTAGGGCATCCAATTATAAATACTGAAGACTACAAAGCGGTTATGGGTGGCGTTGAAGAGGAAGAAGAATGGGAAGAAGAAGGTGCGATGGTTCCAATGGGCACTGTTGGAATGACCATCCCAGGTGTTGGTGGTGCGGGAGGATTTAAAGTAATCCTAAAAAACTGTAAAATCCACGCAGAAGCTATAATCATTAAAAAGATTGAACCTAAACGTAAAAATAAATAAGTTTTTTACTAAATTTTTTTTAATTTAATTTTGGTCTATTTATTTAAAGAATTTTATTATTAGAATTAGAGAGCTATACTTCAAGATTCTTTAGAGAGTCTATTTTATCAATGATAAATTCTTGAATTCTCGTTTTTATATTAATTTAAAATCTTTAAATCATCAAATTTATGTTAATTTTATGATTTTCCCATATTCTCTCGACTAAAAATGATTTAAATACAAGAATGTTGTCGATTATTAGGAGTACTTTTATAATTTTTAATTATATTTAAATATTAAATTAATAATTTTTATCAATATAAGATAGAATTTGATTATATTATTATAATCAAATTATAGATATGTGTAATTTTTCTTAAATATTACTAGAATACTGGTTGAGGATTTCAATTTCTAAAATAGTTTAAAGAAAATAAATTTAGATTATTTTTAATTATAAAAATTTTAAAAGGTGGTATGAATGAAGGAAGAATTAGCTTATAAGATTTGCATTTTTGGAGAAACTCGTGTAGGAAAAACAACATTAGTTAGACGGTATCTCACAGGTTATTTTGAAGAAGATATAAAACTTACTATGGGTGCAGAGATCCTTGTTAAATTTTTAACAGCTGCAGACAAGAGAATTGTTTTACAAATTTGGGATTTTGGAGGAGAGAGTATGTTTAATTTCTTATTACCTATGTATTCAAAAGGCTCTTCTGGAGGTATTTTTATGTTTGATCTTACAAGAGAAGAGACGCTAGATAGAATTGAATTGTGGATAGATACTTTTAAAGAGGGTATATCACTTGAAAAAAAAAAATACCGATAATTATTGTTGGAGGGAAGTTAGATCTTCAAGATCAAATAACTATCTCACGAAAGAAGGTAGAAAGAATAGTACAGCAATATAATCTACGTAATTATATAGAATGTTCCTCCAAAACAGGAGAAAATGTTGAAATTATTTTCGAATCTTTAGTAAAACAAATTTTAAAAGATTTTATGTTAATATAAACGATTAAATATTCTAAAAGTATATTTAATATTGAAGATAAGAAATTTCTATAACAGTTATATTAATTTAAGAAAAATTCTATTAGATATATAAAAATTCCTTTTAAAATTCTTTTATGGCATAAAAAAAAATGTTTTTTCAGATTAAAATAGGGATTGAACTACAATTTATCGCATATTTGATACCTGTAATTATAGGCATTCAATTAGCCTTTTACTTTATTTATCAATATCACAAAATTAAAGATGTAAATCTTCCTTTAAATAGAGTCTTATTAGCTTTTGGGTCGTTTATATTTTTTATGATATTAGGTCCTTTATTTATTCAAATCTCACGTAATTTTATTGAATATGGAATATTAAATGAAATATTCTCTAGAATTGGATGGTTTTTAGCTTTCTTTTCAACAATAAGTATCTCTCTTTTTATAATTAGGAAGGATTTTTCAATAATAATTAATCTTCAAATTGCTAAAATCTTAATGGTTTTAAATTTTATCCCTGCTGTAATTGTATTTTTTGTACCTACTATGCGTTCACCCATTTTTATTATAAGCATTATTTTTGTTATTCTAAATGGTTTGTATATATTAAGATTTCAAGTTATATTAATTAAAACATCGATAGGGATTATCAAAAGGAAATTTAAATTATTTTTTATTGGTGCAATTGTAAGCTTATTCGCTTTAATTTTTGCTGCATTAGTGGGATTGGGTGTTTTACCTCATATTATTAATGAAATTATATATTTCATAGGAGTTGGTGAACTATTAATAGGTTTCATTATTATATCGCTATCTGTTCATAATTTTCCCCCATTTTATGAATTTGAATGGAGGGAAAACATCATTAAATTACTTATAATTAATCAGCAAACCAAAAGTTGCCTTTATAGTTATAATTTTATTGAAAAATTAGAAAAGAAAATTGTGACAAATAAAAATCATTTAGGTAATTATGATAAAGTATTTTCTAAAGGAATATTAGGAATTGATACGATTATTGCAACAATTACTGGAACTAAAGATCAAAGAATTAATAAGATAAGACAAGGAGATTTTCATATTTTCTTAGAAGATGGATCGAATCCCTCTGATATTACTTATGTTTTAATTGTGAAAAAGGATTTAATCAGCTCTTACCATCTTCTAAAATCTATTAGAATCCGTTTTGAGTCTTTTTTTAAAGAGATTTTATCAAATTTAAATGATTTAAAGGAGGAACATTTCCAATTATTTGAGAGCTTTGATATTAATTTAAATCAGATTTTACAATAGTTAAGAGAATTAAAATGATTTTTGTTGAATATCCTATAATCGGTTCACTAAGATTGCCATTAATAGTAATGGAATCTATTTTTACTTTTTTTTCTTTTGAATTAGGGATATTACTTCTAATCAAGTATAAAAATCAATCAAGAAATCTAAAAAATACTCAAGATTTGGGATTTTCTTCACTATTCTTTGGATTTTCAATAATGAGATTATTCTTTATATTAGCTAGCTACTATACGACAGATTTTAGTGTTTCTCCTTTTTTAATTTGGGCAGAGGGGAGTTATAGAAGGCTTTTTTTGAATTTTGGATTTCTTTCAATAATGATAGGAAATTTATTCTTTTCATATTATATGGAGAAATATAAGATATTCCTTTTTAGAAAATATTTTTTTACAATTTGTTTTTTTATTTTATTATTAATGTCTCTGGTTATATTTCCATTTAATATAGAATTTATTAATTCCCTTTCAATTCTATCATGGTTATTGTTTATTTTTTTATTTATAATTTATGGTAAAGATTTTGGTAGAAAATCGAAAAGGCAAGGAATACTTTCAATGGGACTTTTAAAAATGACAATTACACTATTACTCATTTTGATCGGGTATATTCTTTCAATGGATTTAATTATTGAAATATTAGGGACTGTAGTTCGGTTTGTAGGAGTTATCATCCAACTAATAGCTATTTGCTTGATCTTCATTTTTTTTAGAAAAATTCCTCCCTTTTATGAATTTGATTGGCAAGATAAAATAGAAAGTTTATACATCTTAAATAAAAATGGAATTTGCTATTATAGTCATTATTTTATTGATAATATAGAACCATTAGAAAAACAATTTATAGCTGGAGCTTTTGCTTCTATGAATATTATGCTTGATGAATTGATTCAAAGCAGGACTAATGCAGTCTCAGTTATTAAAAAAAAAAAAAAAAATAGTGAACGTTTTTTCTGGAAATAATATTACAGGAGTTTTGATTAGTAAAGAAGAATTGAAATTTTTTACACATAATCTAAAAAAATTAGTTTTAAGGGTTGAAGAAATATATAGTAATATTTTTAATAATTGGAAGGGAGATTTAACTATTTTTAATCCTATTAAAAATATTGTTGATGAAATATTTTTAACATAACTTATTTCAATGATAATCTTATTCCTCTAATATTTTCTTTTTTCGCAGATATTCTTCTTCAGAGATTTCTATTTCAGTAAATTGTATTTCTTTTTTAGAAAAAAAAATTTTTGTGGGAATATATTATTTAATTATTTTATTCCCTCGACAAAACTTTAATTTAACATTAATGTCGTGCTATCGCGACGGAATATCTTCATAAATGAGCATATTTAAATATGAAAATTACGTCGATTATTAATGGTATTCTTATAAGAATTTATTGTATTAGCGATTTGGTTTAATTTCCGTCATAATTCATTATGTTGATTCGAGAAGCTGGTATACTCTTCCAAGGAATTCCCATTATATTCACTAGCTATCATAGGGCTAGTAAGGAAAGAACAAATCTAGTATGTTCAAGTGGTTTAATGAGTGGGCTTCTGAGTTTTGCCGAATGTCTGATGGAGCCAGTAGAATATTTTGAAAGTGATAAATATTCAATAGTTTTTAAAAAGGGAACAATAAAAGACTTATTTAGAGACGTTCAGGAAATTCTTGCTTTTATAGTTTTGGATAAAGATTATCGACTTGAGAAATATTTAAGAAGAACAATTTTACCCTTACTGGAAAAATTATTAAATAAATTTGTTTCTCAATTTGAAGGTTGTAATCTCACAAAAGTTGGTCAGTTTGAGCCTTTTAGAAGAATAATTAATAAAATTTTTAGTACAGGTACACAAACTTTTGAAGAAAAAGTATTATTTTTATTAACATAACGAAAAGTCATAATAATATCAAATTCAAACACTTTACGGGTGAAATAATTCCCTTATCTTTTCTGCAAGTGGCTTAGTATCATCAAGAAATTCAGCCTTTATAAATTGATTATTACCATTAGGATAATAAGCAAAGATAACAGAATCAAATAATGTCCAATTTATATTATTAAAACCAATATCATAGCCTACTATTTTGAATCCCTTATCAATAGCAAGAACCATTGAGGATATTCCATTTTTAGTTGTAGGGATTCTCCATATGATAATTCTCCAATTATGGTACGTTTTAAGTAAGTGTTTTAATGATTTTTCCTTTATATAGCCATAAAAATTAACTCTCCCTTCATAGAAATCTTTAGAAACTCCATAAAGTTCATAATTTTTGTTCTTATTATATCTTTCCAAAATTAAAATGTCCTTATTCATATTATTAGACATTTTTTTTACGTAGTTATAAAAAAAGAGGATGTCTTCGTCATCTAATAAATGAACTGTTTTATCTCTTTTTTTCCATAAGTTTTTAAAAATAATTGAATAAAGAATGGCAGGTTCTTCCTGTAAAGGTGGTACTGGTTTGCCATTATCGATATTGTAGTGCCTTTTATCTCCATAATTGATGTAGGCAGGGATTAAACCATAGGGGACTGCTCTCGCATTTTGAAAAAGTTTTTGTGCTCCAATTTTTAGTCCTCTAACCTCCGAATCGATCCTTAAAACATTTTTGAATTGAGGCATTTTTGTAACAGTTATTATCCCAGCTGCTCCTATTCTTGCGGTAATTCCTTGTCCCTGGAACTTTTTCTTTACAACAGCTTGGCTAGCATGACCAATATATCTCTCTTTTTTTAGTAAACCAGCACCAGCAATTTCTTTATTTTCTAATAATTCACCTACAAACCAAAAATTATTTTTATTTGAAAGTTCTCTCCTTAGATAATCAATATCATATATTAGGGGATAAGCATAATTATATTGGTAAATTTCTTTAAAAATCTTAGAAATAACTTCCGCATCTTGAGGTATTCCAAATCTTAAACCAAATTCATCTCCATGCTTAGAGACAAATCTTTGGAAGTATTTATTCTTTTTTTGATCTAATAATTGTTTTTTACTTAGTATTTGTGTCATAATTACCCCAAGATGAAGAGTAAAAGGATAATTATTAGTTCTCAAAAGAATTTATAAAGTTTTCTATTATTTCACAGGAAAAAAAGGAAATTTCTCAATTACTTATATGGACTAAACCGTCGAATTTCAATAATAATCTGATATATTTAAATTTTTAAATGAAATTTAACAATAAATTACTCTTTTAATTTAGAACCTATCCCATAATACATTAACGAGACCCAAATTATAACCGATACACCTGATATAACAAATATTAACCTAATAATATCGAGAACCTCATTTTCTGGTACAATACCTGTTAATAAATTTAATATTTGTATTGGATAAAGATTAAAACTAATTAATCCTAAGGATCCTATTAAATAATAAGACCATTTTTTCTTTAACACATCTGTTTCAAATCTATGATATATTTTAAAAGAAGTAATAATAATTGGAATAATTGAAAAACCAGATGTAATTAAAATCACATAGATGAAAAAAATTAATGTCCATCCAGGTCTTCCTGAATGTGTTAATTCAATTCCTATTAATGGAGAGGGTATCAATATTTGTATTAACATACCGATGAAAAGTAACAAACCATAAAGTAGGATATATTTATTCTGTCGTTTTATGGAGTAGATTATTGTTGATTCCAAAATTATCATATGTACAATTAAAATAAAAACAGTTCCGAAATATACAAAGAACCATGATAAAAAGTGGAGAAATATTATAATTTCCTCGTATTCGGGGCTAATAACAGCATAACTCATGTTAAATATGAAACCAATAATCATACTGATAAAGAATCCACAAAAAATTAGATTTATTCGTTGTCTTCTCCTTTTTAATATTTGATAAGATAGTGCGGCAAAATAAAACACTAAAATTCCTTGCGTTAAATAGATAACAATAATTCGATCAATTAGATATAAAGTGATTTTTTTCCACCAAATACAATTAATTTAATTCATATTATAGTTAAAAAAATATTAATAATTATTTGTTTTTATCTAGTTATGTAATTAAATTAAATAGATTATAGAACTGATAATTTTTATTATCGAGATAATTCTTTAAGACGTTTAATTATATTCCATTTATTCATCATCCTTGCCACACTTGTAGGCACGAATTGTTCCCATTGTTTATCTTTTATGATTGCTTCACGAATATCGCTTGAGCTAAGCCCTTTATTCTCGAGTGATACCTCCCATAAAACATGGATTTTCAATCCTAAAGATTCAAGAAACTTCTTTTTTTGTCTACCCCAATCGTCATATATTGTTAGAAAGAAAACTGCATCGATTGGGACATAATATTTGATTAATTCAGGAATATTAATAGGAAAAGGAACAATAGAAAACTCTGAATATATTAAACCTTGTTCTAATAAGACTTCTTTTATCATTACATATCGTTCATAGTAAGTTAATGGATTTGCTAGGGATGTACTCCTATGGGGGTTCATCTCTGAATCTTTAGTTAAGGAAGGATCTGGATTCGTGATACCTACTATAAGATGTTTACATAATTGTTTACCTGCTAAGAGATATTTTACATGATCATTATGCAATATTTGGAATCTACCATGAATCACACCTATATCATATTTAGCTTCTTTATTCTCCATTTTGGCATTTAACTTATTATTTATTACTGTAAGTCGATTAATTCAAAAAATAATAATAATTTTGTTTAAAGAATCGATCACTTTTTCTTCACTACTTTTTAAGACTTTCATTACTTAAAAAGCTGGTTTTGTAATAAATATTAAATTGAGAAATAATTATTCAACAATTTATGATCAATGACAATTGAGAACTGTTTTGAAGCTAATTTAGGCAATTTATCCGTTTCGAATAATGAAGCCCGAGAATCTGTAAAATTTATTCATGCTAGTGATATTCATCTCGGAGCTGTTCAATATCGTAATGAACATAGATCAAATGATTTTATTCGAGCCTTCCAAGAAATTTTAGAATTAGCAATAATTCACCATGTTGATTTTATATTATTAGGTGGTGATATCTTTACTTCATTGGAATTATTACCGGGAAAACTAACTAAAATTGTTAAATTATTGAAAGATTTTAGAGAATTTACATATAGATCAATTTTAATAATAGCAATAGAAGGTAATCATGATATTCGAAAGTTTTCAAGAGGAGTTAGATTTGAACGACGAGGGCAATCATGGTTAAAATTATTAAATAGTTTAGGATTATTAATGCTCCTTGATGCAAATTTAGATGCTATGCATGAACAAATATTTGAACTTTATAATTATAACACAAAAACTGGTGGGAAAATACAAATCAAAAATGTAATGATTTACGGCACGCATTACCTTGGTGAAAAACCAATCTCTTTCCTTTCAAAGATAAGGAAAGGAATTGTTAACAATAATGGTTTATTCAATATACTTTTACAGCATTTCGGGATTGAAGGCCAGATGGAAAATGTTCCTGGTGTTAAATTAGAAGATATTCAACACCTAAGACATCGCGTAAATTATTTGGCTTTAGGTCATTTTCACAAGCAATTTATACTTCA
>JAEOTJ010000204.1 GCA_016839905.1 Promethearchaeota archaeon
CCCACCTTCCGTCCGTTCTTTAGACCGTTAAAAAATCTCTGGTACGCCTCAAACAGGTGTTCCCTCGAAGATTGCAAAGCAATGGAGTCTGCTTCTTTCAGGAACGGGAATTCAACCTTGTATTGTTTCTCGGTTTTGTAGGCGTAATTCTTAAGGGCTTCTTTATCGTTCTTTAACTTCTCATAGACTTGCTTTCTCTCGTTTAACATCTGATTATATACAAACCGACAGCATCCTATCGTTTTGTGGATTAGGTTCCGTTGCATCTTGTTCGGGTATATCCGAACGTTTATAGCTTTAATCATCTACTTGGTAAAAGAAGAAAACATCGTTTAAATACCTTACAGTGCGACGGATTTCTGATTTTTTTAAAAAGCGTGGCTACTTGAATGAGGCTCAATTCATCACTCCCATAAATGGGAGTGATTTCTTGATTAATTATGATAAAATAATATATATAAAATATAAATAGGCGTACATATTGAATAAATTTATTATAGATTAATTCTATTAGAGTTATGAGAAAATAAGATATGATGAAATATTGTGAAGTATAAATTAAAATTATATTTAGATACATCAGTTATCTCTGCGTTATTTGATGAGAGGAATCCTGAAAGAAAATCCTTAACTGAATCTTTTTTTGAAGAGATTGATAATTTTGATATTTATATTTCTGATATCACAGTTGCTGAAATTACAAAGACCCCTAATGAAGAAATAAAGAAGAAAATGGATAATAAAATCGTGGAATTCTCAGTGCTTCCAATCTCAGATGAAATTGAGGAATTAAAAGATCAAATTATTGAAAACGGTGCCGTCAATGAGACATATTTAGAAGATGCATATCATATAGCAATTGCTATTATAAATGAAATGGATTATCTCTTGAGTTGGAATTTTAGGCATATTGTAAGAAAAAAAACAAGGGATATTGTCAGAATGATTAACACCCTAAATAATTTAAGACAAATAGAAATAATTACACCCGCAGAATTATTATAATAAGGTGTCGATAATGTTATCAAAAAAAGAAATTGAAAAAATAAATAAAGAAGTTGAAAAAGAATTTCCAAATGATTTTGCACTACAACAAGTGCATATCGCAAGAAAAATAATAACTAAAGAAGCTCAGATTAAAGGTCTGAAATATCTAGACTATATAAAAGAATTAACAAAGGATATAAAGACTATTCATTAATCTAAACATTAGCTTAAGGAATTATAAGTATAAAATTTATTAAAGTGTCATTATATTCTATTTCAATTACAAACTTCTTTAAAAAGTTCTTTAAATTGGGTTTTATTATATGTAATTTATCAATTCCATGAAGGAGCTCTAAAAATTCAACATCTATAAATTTTGGGAGATTAATTCTCTCAGTTGTTAAAATATCAACCCTTTTTACTTTCATTATGTAAAGAATTTTTAATACGGTATCTCTTCCTTTATACATATCATATATCCCTTTAATTCCAGGAGATAATATGTTTAGTTTCTCTTTTCTATCAATTATTAAACTCTTTAGATCCTTCATCGCTTTCTGTAAAGATTTGGAGAAGTCTCTAATGCCTCCTAGCGTACTTTTAAATTTATCATTTCTTGATCATTAAAATTGTCTAGACTTCAATGAGACCAAGCATGAGAACAAGTTATTTTAATATCGAGAGCAAGAATCCCTTCTGACCATGAAAATTTAACGCTTAAAATGTTTTTCCTAAAACAAACAAGAATATACAAATCATTTTAAATAAATGGCTTTAAATATTTATCATTATTTTTATAATTTAATGACTACCAAGCCTAAAGTATTTGTTGTTAAAACATCTCCTAAAACAGTTCTCGAAGACTATAATAGACTTATGAACTTAGCAAAATACCAAGAATATTTTAGTAAGGATCAAAAGATTATTCTAAAATTAAACTTGAGCTGGTCTAAGTTTTTTCCTTCATGTTCGAGCCCTCCTTGGCAAGTAGAAGGTGTCTTGAAAACAATGACAGAGGATGGTTTCGATCCAAGAAAATTATTTACAGCAGAAAACGAAACAGTAGTCACAATCATTGAAAAAGGCATAAAATTTAATAAATGGGCTCCTATAATAAAAAAGTATGGGGTTTGGTTCGTTCCTTTAACTAGAATTCCCTTCGTACCTTATAATTCATTTAAATCTAAATTTATTGATTTAAAAAACAAAGACCTCTTCGTGCTTGACAAAAAGATATTTCCCAAGGGTTTCAGCATTCCCAAGCTTTATGTAGGGAAACCAATAATTCATCTTCCCACAATGAAAACCCATGGGCATACAACCTTTACATGCTCTATGAAAAACGCCTTTGGAGGATTGCTTACTAAAAGAAGACACTATTCTCACCAATTTATGTACGAAGTCTTAGTTGATCTATTGATCATACAAAAACAAATCCATCCAGAGATAATGTCAATTGTCGATGGTACAGTATGTGGTGATGGATCTGGTCCTAGAACTATGATTCCAAAAATAAAGAATTTTCTCGTAGCAGGATATGACCAAGTAGCTGTTGACACTGTTGTAGGCAGGATGATGGGTTTTAAGCCTCTAAAATTACCTGCAATAAAATTAGCACATGATGAAGGATTGGGATGTGGAGATTTCGCCCAAATAGATGTCATAGGGGAAGATGTCTCTGACATTAATTGGAATTTTAAGGTGAAAAAAAGCATTGTTATATGGGGAGATCAAATGGTAAGAAAAGGACGTCTTTCATTTCTAAACCCATTAATGCGTAATAAATTATTTATGGTAATGCCAATTCTCGGCAGTTTAATCTACCATGATATGTTATGGTATCCTTTCAAGGGGAAAAAAATCATTAACAAGTTTTATAAAACCCAATGGGGAAAAAAGTTTTTGCAATATTAATTTTTTCCAATTCTTTTTTTAACATTAAATAAACACGATTAAATATCATCAGAAATTTCTTGTTCCTCATTTTTTAACTGAAGCCACTCATTTTTATTTAATTAATCAGAATTCTTTTTTTCTTCTTTTTTAATATCTGCTGCTTTTTTAAGAAGAATATTTAATTGATGAGTGTAGATTTTTGCTTTTTCATAATCTTGAATATCATATGCTAAATCAACAATCAAATAATGCAATTCTATTGCTTTATCAAAATTTTTCATATGGATTTCTGCTTGAGCTTCTAAAATTGCTTTATTTAGTCTTTTTTTAACTTGATCAACAAATTCAACGCTTTTTTTAAGGATTGTATCCATATCAGCACTGAATTTATTAATCAACACGGTTTCAATTTCTGTTACTAATTGGTAAATTCTATTTGGATTATTAATATCCCATTTAACATAAGAAGATATATTATGCAAAAAGTTCTCCTCACCACCAAATAATTCCTGGATTGGGGAGGGAGCATCAAGTTTAGGTTTTTGCGGATAGGAAGTAAAATCAACTCCAATAATAAAATGCTTTTCTAAAGTTATGGACAAATAAACCTTAGCTTTTGTAATAGATCCTTCAAAATCACATTGAAAAAAATACATTAATTCCTTAGCTTCAATAGCAATTTGAACTTCTTTATAGATTTGCTGAGAAATACTCAATTTAACATCTTTTTCACTTTGAATAACCTGGTCTTTTTCTTTAACTTTCGGTAGATCTTGAATCTGAACCTTTTCTTTAACCAGTGATATATTATGTAAAATCTTTCGTAACTCATCTTCTAAAATTGATTTTCTATCTCGAAAATCTTCCGGAGGGATCTCTTCTCGTTCTAATTTGCTTTTTAGAGCTTGTATATTACTTACTATTTCCTTGACCCTATCCTTCAATTTGTATATTTTTGCTAACAATTCTTCATTATTCATTTTTTTATTAATCTCCCGATATAATTTCTTTTTAATCATTTTTTTTTATCCAATCGCATTGGAAAATACTGGATCCTTAAATTTAATGATTCTATCAAGATCAAAATCGTCAATTATCCCTTTTTTTTTAAAAAAAGGATTTTTAGATTAGCATAAGTAACCTTCTATTACATTTCATTTATTTTTTATGTTAAAAATATTTATTAAATTTTCATCTAAATCAATTAATTTTGTATCTCCTACGTTATTTAAAACATATGCAAGATATAATCATGCTGAGATTAAGATAGTTGAAAGAATTAGACGAGATAGTAATCAAATCGCTAAAGGATCAAAAGTCTATTTATCTGCTGATAAAATAACCTGCATCACTTGTGAAGTTGGAACATGGCAGTTTAATTATTTGAATGAAATTCTAGGGGATTGGGGTATGGGTCTTTCAGTAGAATTTCTCATAGACCTCATTGTCGAGAAGAAGATTAATGTTGAAGATATTGAAAAAAAAATAAAGCCACTTGTAGTCGCCTCATTAAAATACTCGGAAGGAAAAAAGGTAAAACCTAAGTATGTTCAAGATGTATTAAAAACCCGAGACTCTGGCTTATAGAGACTAATAAATTGGAAGGATTCCTCTAATATCTTTACATTTTTTAACAAGAAATCAAATATTTCCATCTTTTTTTCATTCAGAATTATAGTCATTTAATGCTCTTTAAAATGTTCTAAAGACTTACTCTGTTATGAATGTAATAACGTGATGGAATTAGTACATTCGGAAGAATGATCCTCTCTCTTTTTTTTTTAAAAAAGACCATAAAATTAATATCTTTTTGGGTTATGAAAATAAAAGGATAGTAGGATAGAATGAAAAAAGAGATAATTCTTTTCAATTAATTACATCTCTTTAAGTTATTTTTTATTAATAATAATAGAATCTAGCAATTGTAATATTAGTTATGATCTTTAGATATTCGCTTAATTAAGTTATTTTAACTATGAAGAATTTTTATAATAGTAATGAGTAAACCGACTTTTGAAAAAATTAATGTTGATTTTCAGTTTAAGGAACACCAATTTGATTGTGGTATTGAGGAGCTTAACAACTTCTTCTATAATAAAGCGAATGATTTCATTAAAGGAGATTATTCTCAATTATATTTATCAAGAGTCAGAGAAACTTCAGAGATTATTGGATTTTTCACTCTTTCTTGCACTAGTATCCGATCAGAAGAGAAAGAATTACAATCCGTTGAAAAGATTGCACGATCCATACCTGGACTCTTATTAGGAATCTTTGCCGTTGATAAGAAATACCAAGAAAAAGGTATGGGGACAGATTTAATGAAAAAAGCTATTCACATTTCTTTAAAAATTTCAATAATAGTTGGTTGCAGGTGTCTCATAGTAGATTCTCGTATTAATGAGCGACTGATTAGATTTTATCAGAAAATAGGATTTAATTTCGTTAACGAATCATTGGGCTCTGATATCTTACAAAAAATACAAAAAGGGCTACCTGTAAAAAGAAATACTATAAAATTGTATTTAGACTTTCATAAAATACGAAAAATTATTAGAACCGGAATAAATACTAGAGTCCTGTGAGGTCTTCATAATCATTAGTAAAATTAGAGTAGAAATCCGCCAATTTCTCGTCATACTTTGTATTTTTCAATTTTTCAAGTAAAGAATCCATTTCTTCTTTAGATTTTAAAAAGAGATCGTCTGTAGTTTTAGTGTAAATATACCACTCTTTAGGTTCCTCGACTATCATTCGGAAATGATCCTCTTCTTCCTTATGCTTCTTATCAAACGACTCGGTCTTCATTATTATTCACTAGTAATATAATAGAAGTATGAATTTATTTATTTTTCTATATCTACTTTTTTTTCATTTTTTTACCCGTGTTGCATTTAATAGTGCGATAACTACTCGTACTGACTGGGTTAGACATAAAAAACCAATTCAAATGTTTATTTTTAATTCTTTAGATTTATCAGGTTCTGGAAAAAGTTTTAATGCTTCCTTTATTAATTTCATTTTTTTTAGATCACGTTCTTGCTTAAATAAAATATTATATAATTGACTAGCAACATCTCCAGTGATTTCTTCTTCAGATATTTCTAAATTAGTCAATTCTAGTCCTTTTAGGAGACTTTTTTTCTCATTTGAATTGTATTTATTTTTTTTTTCATTTATCTCATGATCAGCCATAAATTATTTCCTTATTCTTTTTAATATGTATAAAAATCAAAAGAGTAATATAAAAACATAAATAAATAATTTTTTAATTCCTATGATAAAATTATAGAGCATTTTGATTTTTTCTTTAATTAGTTTCTCCTTCCCCTCCCTCACCCCTTGGGGGGACTTCTCATGGTAAATTTTCAAGGTCAGAAGGGAATCCGCATATAATGGAATAGGGAAAGTGTGATACTATCCCTTCTATCGCTTTCTCTTTTAGAAAAATAAATTCTATTTTAAGAATAAATATGGAATAAAATCAGAATCCTAAAAGAATGAATTAGAGATAATAATAAAAAACTTAGCTATAATTTTTTGGTATGGGTCATTTCTTTCCAATTAATTAATTCTCCAACTTTCTTAGGTGAATATTTTTTATGGACTCTCCCATTTACCACTTCAGTTGAATTGATAATTAAGCCATCTTTTAAGAGCCTTTTTAAGTAATAGTCAATTTTCCCCGAAGCCCATCCAATTATTTTTGACAATTCATAATTTGTAACTTGTGGTTTTTTGCATATTTCTTCATATACCTTCCATTTATTTTCAAAAGCTTTTTTCTTTCTTACCATATTTGCCATTTCAAGCATTATAATTCACCTTTAATTTTATTATTATTAATAAATAACACAATATTAGTATGGTTAAAACATTATTAATTTGGCTATAAATTACTATTATTATTAATTCTACAATAAATGTATGAAATTAGAATATTTAAATATTCCTACGAAATAAAATATTTTAAATGGTTCAAAATCTTATATGTAATAAAGATATTAAATTTTAATAAGTAAAAAAAATCCTCTTAATAATGACTGATCCCAACTCTCTAACTCCCTTTGAAATAGATGTATTAATTGCTTGCTGTGATGTGTGTAATTATAGTACAAATTGTCATCAGCCAATTGAAAAAATTGTTAGACGAATTGATAAAAGTGCTGGAAAGCTTGTAAAAAGAGTTGTAAAAAAGTTAGTTTCAAAAGGATTTATGATAATACATCCTACAAGAGGGGGTCTGACATATGAACCCTCAAAAGATGCAATAGAGTTGGTAAGAGGATTGCAAGGAGATTTTGAAATTATATAAAGATATCATTATATAAAATCTGTTTTAAAATAAATGATGTTAATAAAATAATGTTTTCAACATATGGTTGACGTATCTCTCCTTCTTCAGAAAAAAAATGGTGGTATATTCTCAAAGCCCATTCTCGTATCTCTTTTTTTTAATTTAATATGAATTAAAAATTCTGTTGAACCACCCTTTCCTAAAAGTGGAGATTTAATTATTCCATTAGGAAAAAATCCATTATTTATGCACCATTCCATTAAATCGATTAAAATCCTTTCCAGCTCTTTTAAATCGGTGATAATATTGAATTTATCCACGTGAAAATCAATTTCAAAGATTGGCTTAACAAGAACAATAATATCACCATTAAGTTTAATTAAATTCTTTAAATTAGGAAGAACGGATTTCAAAGAAGAGAATGTTATGTCAATGGTACAAATATCTACTTTTTCTTCAAATTTAAGTAATTTCCGAGCATCCACACCTAATAACGGAATGACTTTCTGTTTTATTTTTTCACATCTTAATGAAGGATGGAGAAGATCAATAGCCGTATCAATTGCATATACTTTCGCAGCACCATGTTTTAGAAGACAATCTGTAAAACCACCTACCGAGGCTCCAATATCAGCACATACCTTTCCTTTAACAGAAATAGAAAAATCCTTTAAGGCTACTTCTAATTTAAGGCCTCCTCTTCCTACATAAGGAAATTCCTTCTTAAGAATTATCTCTCTTAAATTATCTATTTTTTTTCCAGGCTTCCTTATTTCAACATCATTTACTAACACATGACCATTTTTAATTAACCATTGTGCTTTTGTTCGACTTTCTACAAGTCGTCTCTCAACCAATAATATATCAAGTCGTTCTTTCATTTTTCAGATGTCGTTAAAATTCTCTCTGTGAGATAAGAACTTAACCTACCCATATATATTTTTACCGAAATCTTATTCCGCCATTTTGATTTATATATTGCTCTTAACATTATACCCCAGAATATAATTGTACCTGCAATGAATATCCAAATTGTTTGAAGTGTTAGTTGTTTATAAAAGGGAAAGACCATTAAATTATGAACAAGAAAAACTGTTAAAGAATAATAAGAGAAATAATAAAGAAATCTGTAGCTTTTTTCTGTCTTTATGATTTGAAATGTATCAAAACATAATAAAACTGAAAAAAAGACTAATAGAAACCCTAATGCATAAATTCTCCAAATAAAACTCCCTCTTATCATAAAATGAGGAAAATCAAGCAGTACTTGACTGACATTTATTTCTCTTCCGATATAATAATGCTTTTGATCGGGAAACGGCAGTAATATTCCTATTATTATCAATATTGCTCCAATTATTAGCGAAGGATAAATTAAATTATTTTTAACTAATTTCTTTCTTTCATTTTCATTTTCTATTAAAAAGCTATCTGATAAAATATCCCCAACAACAGTACCTATTAAAAAAAACGTAAAGAAAATTAATATTGGAGATAAATTAATCGAATTATAAAAGATGTGATAAAGTAATCCGTTGAAAGTTGATTCTCCTTGATAAGGAGTCAAATACTCGAGAATGAATATGTCGAATACCCAGAAAAGGCCTCCAACAAAAATTCTGAACCATTTTGGAGTTTTTAATAAAGGCCATGTCAAAGCTAAACACACTCCAATTGTTAGTAAAATATACCAAGACCAAATCATTTCAAACCTCATATGAGCTATGGCTATACAAAGATTATAAATTATAGCAATTATGAATATGATTAAAAATCTAAAAAAGTATTCATATTTAACAGATTTCATATCATATCCCTCAACAGTCTCGATCTTCCTAATTCTATTCCTATAAGCAATAGCAGTGCTCAAACCAGAAACAAAAATAAACGCTGAAGATCCAATCACATCCAAAAATGCGAATTCAATGGTAAGAAACCAAAGATTACCTGGTTGTAGCCACCAAAATTGTAAATGAGCAATGAACATCCAACAAAGACTTAAACCCCGTATGATATCAATGCTTTTTAATCTATTCATGGACATAATGAAAAGTTGTTAGGTTAATTAATCAAGTCGTTATTTCATTTTATAAATATGTTTTATTTTAATGGGAATACATCACTCTTAAGTTTCCACATTCACAAATCTCTTTGTAAGGTAAGTGCTTAATTTACTTATATTTACTTTCACTGAAAATGTGTCTCGCCATTTTGAATTATAAATTGCTCTTAACATTAGCCCCCAGAAAATAACTGCCCCTCCAACACATATCAACATCATTGGAATGGTTAATTGATTTAAAAAGAGAAAGTACATGATATTATGAGCAAGATACACGGTTAAGGAATAATAAGAGAAATAAAAAAGAAATTTATAACTTTTTTCAGTTTTAAAGAATGGAAATAAATCTAAACATGATAAGAGCGAAAATAAAACTAATAAAAATCCTAAAGTAAAAATCCTCCATATAAAACTCCCTCTTATAAAGATAAGAGGAAATTCAAGCAAGAAACCCTCGACATAATGATGTTTCTGGTCGGGAAATGGAAGTATGATTCCTATTATTATCAGGATTATTCCAATTACTAGTGAGGGATAAATGATTTTATTTTTGATGAATTCATTCCTTTCACTTTCATTTTTTATTTGAAAACTCTCTGAAATCACATCCCCAACTACGGTTCCTATTAAAAAAAACGAAAAAAATATCAAAATTGGATCTAGCCCAATTGGATTGTATAAAATATGATAAAGAAATCCATTAAAATTTGGTATTCCTTGAGAAGGAGCTAAATACTCAAGAATAAATATATCTAATACCCATAATACACCCCCAACAAAAATCCTGAACCATTTCGGAGTATTTAATAAAGGCCATGCTATAGCTAAACACACTCCAATTGTGAGTAATATAAACCATGACCAAATCCATTCGAGCTTATTTATAGTAATTGCAACACTAAGATTATAAAATAGAGCAATTATAAATATGATTAAATTTCTAAAAAAATATTCATATTTAACAGATTTCATATCATATCCCTCGGTAGACTCGGCTTTTTTAACCCTATTCCTGTAAGAAATAGCTGTGCTTAAGCCAGAAACAAATAAAAATGCAGATGAACCAACAACATCAAAAATAGCATGAGTATATGTATTGAACCAATTATCTCTGCCTATTAACCACCAATCTTCCAAGTGACCAAGAAACATCCAACACATGCTAAGGCCCCTTAAGATATCAATGCTTTTTAATCTAGTCATTGGAAAAGATAATTAATTTTTAGCTCTTTTAATTTCAATTTTTTTAGATATATTAGCCGCAAACTTACTTATGTAGACTTTTATTGAGGCCTTTGAACCTGCTTTATCATGAATATAACGGAACATTAAGGTCCATAATATCATTAATGGAACAATAACTAACCAAATTGATAAAGCAGTGAATATCCGTGGAAATAAGAAGAATAATAAATTATGAGCTAAAAATATTGTAAAAGAATAATAAGAGTAATAGTATAATAATCTATAGCTTTTCTTATATTCCACGTTTTTATAATCCTTTAACCATACCAAAAAAGTAATTGTAATTAATTCTATTCCAAAAATAAATATGTGGGATGAAAAAGTTTCTTTTGAGACAAAATTAGGAAAGAGAAAAATGACACCAAAAAGGATTAAAAAAGTCCCACCAATTATGCTAGGTAAGAATAACTTCTTTTTTAACATCTGCTTTTGTTCCTCTACATCCTCAATTAAAAAAATCTCAAAAAGAAGCTCTCCTATTACAGTTCCCATTAATAGGAATGGAAAATAACCTAAAATAACATTTTGCTTAGGTTCATTATACAATATATAAAATAATATACCTCCCATATTACTTTGGTCTTGAAATGGTAGCAGCCAAATAAAAATAAATTCATTTGCAATCCAAATTGAAAAACCTAAGATAACTCGAATATTCTTTGGGACTTTAAAAAAAGGAAATGCCAGGATCAAAGAAATTGCAATAGTTTGAATTACAAACCATAACCATATACCTTTAATTCCCATATCAACAAGCCCAGACAAAACGGCGCTAATATTCCAAATAAATGAGATTAATAAAATTAAAAGAGCACGAAGCATGTATTCATTTCTTATATCTTTTTTACTTGTTCCTTCAGATTGTTCTAATTTTAGTAATCTACTCCTATATGAAATTGCAGCACTCATACCGGATACTAATAAAAAGCCACCTCCGCCTACAGGAGCCCCAAAATTCCATATTATTTCATATAGCCAATAGTTTGATTCTGATACCCACCATTCGATCATGTGACCAATAGTCATGTAAAAAATACACATTCCCCGAAAAAGATCAACAGATTTTAAACGCTTCATATTAATTAGATTTTATTGTAAATCATAAGTTACTGTGTGGATCATACTAAGAATAATTAAAAAATAAATAATAATTTTTATATCATTTCTAAAAAAAATCCACTAATAAAATTGCTAAAATTATCATAACATTTTAGAAGATTTACTTAAAGAGAGTTCTCCTTCAATCATCTTTAATATAATATCCTCTATCTCCACTATAGAATTATCAGAATTCGAAAAAGTATCTTTTTTATAATGGTTTTTCTTAAATTTATTATTTTTAATGTTATTAAATACTCTAACATAATCATTTTTATTAACTTCAATACCATCTCTAAGGGCTAATATAAAGGCAGACGTCTCGTCCTTAGAAATCTTTTTTTCCTTATCATGTATTTTTATCTTGGAAGATTTATACTCGTCAATTAGGAAAATATTCATATTATTTTGATTTTTAAATAATGAGAAAATATTCCTTACGAGTTCTAATGTAATCTGTAAGATACCTCTTCCAAATTTAAATTCTAAGTTCAAGGGCCTCGATATATCCTCTTGTAGATAATTTACATAATTCTCAATACTATTAAGTAAATCTTCTTTTAGATAATAAGTATTTGATTCTAAATAGTAATCATCAAGAAATACAACTAAACCAATACGTTTTGTACCAGGATCGATTGAAAAAGTTAAATCTGAATATGTCTTAATACCAATTCGATGATAAGCTAAAATCTTTAATATATATTTCTTAAAATTATCCTGTTTGGCAAATGATAAAATCTTTGCATTATCATTTACTCTTTCTTTAATTTTTTCTAATTCCTCTTGGGTAGTTAAAACTATGGAAGTTAAATTAGGAATTTTATCCGAAAAATTTAAAATTTTAAACTTAATGTTAAGACGGGTTAATTCCTTATTTAATCTATAAAAAAAATTTAAATTCTCACTTAACAAAAAAATTAAATTTCTCAAACTAATAAATATAAATTAATACTAACATTAAAATTTTTAAATATGATTTTTCCAATCCCAGATCTTAACGAATTATTTACACCTAACAGGCTTATAAAAGGTATTTCTTCCATTTGGGGAGATTTTGGAGTTGGAAAAACAACTTTTGCGCTTCAAACCGCGTTTAATGCATCAAAACGTAAAAAGAAAATTCTTTATATTTACAGCAAACCTGAGTTTCCTTATGAAAAAATTGGTAATATTTTTAAAAATAATTCCAATGAAGGACTTTTGGATACATTAGAGAATATTACATTCATCCAAATTGCAAATTTTTCTGATTTATTCACTCTTACTTTTAATTTGGAATTTCTTATTATAGATAACATTAAGAAAAAAGAGGATAATTTGAATATCATTATTATTGATTCTATAACGGATTTATATCGATTAGAATTAGATAGAGATAATAAGGAAAAAAATGTCAATCTTAATTATCAATTAAATAACATTTTAGCTACTCTTTTTTTTATAAATGAGACCTATAATATTGAAATTTTAATTATCAACGAAGTGAGTCGAAAAAATCAAAATGGACAGACTATCGAAATTCAAACTGGTGGAAACGTCATGGATTACTGGGTATTTTATGCTTTTAAAATAGCCCGAACAGGAAAAATAAATGAAAGAATTTTTACTTTAACTAAACATCCTGAAGAAAAAAAACTTGAATTTATCTCTCAAATAACGGAAAGTGGTTTTGAATAAGTAATTAAAGGATTTAAAAAAAAAAGTAAAGAATTCTTTAAAACTCTAACATTCCTTTTCTTGACATGAGTTTTAAAGCATATTTTGAACTTGATATTACTTTCGAATTGAATGGAGGTTGCTCTAGAACATCAGCTACAGAATCTTGAAAAAATCGAGAATATACTTTACAATTCTGATTTAGTTCTCTTATTCGTTTAGTAATTAAAATCGAATTTGTTGGATCTCTATCTGAATTAAAAATGAAATCAATATTTTTAATATCCACTTTTTCTAGGTTGGAAGTATCTTTAGGATCTCCTAATATAACAGAAGATTTTGGGATATTCATCAATTCTAAGATTTCTTCATCCTCCTCAATAATCATTAATTTGACATTAGGAATTTTTTTAATCTCTATTATTAACCGGACGCTAATATGATTAATACCAATTAGAAGTATGTTGGAATACCCTTTCTTTTGAATTTTCTCTATTAATACATCCGCAGTATATTTTGAAGTTGAGATTATAGTAGCATTATAGGTCTTGGCTATAACTTCAGCTATATCATCTTCAAAAATTCTACAGAATAATTTACACGATTTATTTAATTGCCGGATATTAGAATTTACAACAAATTGAATTTCTAAATTATCTGACATTACATAAACAGCTTTTGCATTATTAACTCCAGCATCTCGTAATGTTTCCATATTTAAGGCATCATCATTTACTACAGCACATTCACATTCAATTAATTCATGGACTAATTTTTTTTTTTTTTCAACGATTACAACTTTTTTACCCCTCTCTTGTAAGCAATTAGCAATTCTTCTTCCTATATGATTATACCCTATAATAACAGAATGATCTTTGATAGTTCTAGCTAATTGTCGACAAGTTTCCGTAGGATTATATTTCCTAAATAGCTCTATGGTAATTAAAGAAAATACTAACCCAAAAATTAAGAATTCGGTAAAACTGGAGTAAAATAATTCAAGGCTCGTTTTTGGCTCTCTAAAATAAAATAAAATGAATAGACTATCTATGGGATCTATTGTTTGAATGAAAAATATGATATAATTAATGATAAACCAAAAAATCACTATTAAAAAAGCAGATAAATTTTGGATGAAAACGCTCTTAGCTTTTATGAGTATTTTTGAAATCATGGTTAATTTCCTATCTTTATAATTTTTTATATTTTTGATTAATAAAATTTAAAATTACAACATTTAATTTATTTTTTACATTAAAAAAATATGAAGTTATGGAAAAAAAAGAATATACGGTTATTAGAGAAGGTTTAGCAGATTTTTACATTTATGCTGATGATAAAGATACAATTCCATCAAAATCAATGAATGTTTTTTATAATAAAAAGATGGAAATAAATCGGGACATCTCTAACTTAGCAATCATGGCTTATAATAATTTATATCCTCAAGATCATCTTGAAATAGTGGATTCAATGGCAGCTTCAGGAATTAGTTCTATTAGAATGATAAAAGAATGTAAAAACATCAAAAAAATATATATTAACGATTTAAATCCTATAGCTGTTGATCTTATACATAAGAATATTTCTTTAAATAAATTAGATAATTATTCTTCTCAAATTGAAGTTTCAAGAAAAGATGCAAATCTTTTATTTTCTGAAATTGAGCAAAAAACATATAATCTTTTAAATAATGAGCAACAGAAACCAAATATAATTTCCATTGATCCTTTTGGCACACCTAATATATACATAGACTCAGCCTTTAAAGTGATACAGAGAATAAATGGGTTGTTATGTATTACTGCCACTGACACCGCAGTACTATTTGGAGTAAGAAAATTGACCTGTATTAGAAAATATATGGCTAAACCACTCCATACTGAATATTGTAAAGAAATAGGTGCTCGTATTTTAATATATTTTATTGCTAGAATGGCAAATATAAATAAATTAGGAATAATTCCCCTTCTAACTTTTAATTCGGGTCATTTTATAAGAGTTTTTTGCTTGACTTATAATAAAAAGAAAGAGATATCGAAATCTTTTAAAAATTATGGCTATATTATTCATTGTAATAGATGTGGTTATCGTGAAACTTTTCAAGAAAATATTTTAGAATTACCTCATACGTGTCCTGATTGTAAGGATAAGGGAAAATTAGATTACGCAGGCCCTTTATGGGTGGCTAAGATACATGATGAGAATTTTATTAATGAAATCATTGCTTTAAATGAAAAAATTGAATATAACAATAAAAAACGAATTGATAAACTCTTAAATCTTGCCAAAGAAGAAGTTAATATGCCAATTTCTTATTATAATTTACATAAATTATGTCAGAAATTAAAACTTGAAACCATTCCAAAAATGGAGAATATTCTCAAGTCTATTAAAGATAAAGGATTTAAAGTTTCTCGAACTCACTTTGACTTCTTATCAATAAAGACTGATATGGATATTAAATCAATTAGAAATATATTATTAGAATTATAAAAATCCTAAAAAAAAGAACAATGGTAAAAAATCCTGAAGTACATAGAAGAGATCCGCATTATAAGCAAGCTAAAAGAAAGGGCTATAGGGCAAGATCTGCATATAAATTGCTAGATATCCAAAGAAGATTCAATATATTTAAAAGAGCATTTTATATTTTAGATTTAGGAAGTGTTCCAGGCTCGTGGCTTCAAGTCGCAAAAAAAAAAGCCGAAGAAAATTTGGAAAAATATAAGGATGAGAATTATTATAGAGATCATTTTAAAATAATGGGAGTTGATCTTAAAACAATATCTCCCATCGAAGACATTAAAACTATTAAAATGGATTTTACATTGGTGGAATTTCAAAATGAAATTGATTCATATTTCAGTGATAAACTAGATCTTATCCTTTCTGATGCTTCAATAAAAAAATCAGGGATTAAATTTAGTGATCATATTAACCAAATTAATCTTTGTTTTAAAATTCTCGATTTGGTTAAAAAAAATTTAAAGTATAGAGGAACAGTAGTTATTAAATGCTTTACAGGAGAAGATTTTAATAAATTCTTAAAATATATAAAGAAATTATTTCTACTAGTACATTCTTATAAACCAAAATCAACTAAAAAAAGTAGTAATGAAATATATATAATTGGATTGAAAAAAAAATAATCATAATTCAGGATAATTCTGTTTCAATTCATCAAAATTAATTTGATATATCTTTCCATCTAAAGATAATTCTATCCAATCTGTAAGCCATGGACAATGATTTGGATTAAGAGGTCCTGAGTTTGTTCCATAACATTTCTCTTCAAAGGGACAAACAAAACAAGGCTGCCGAGAGAATAGATTCCATATAAAATCTTTCTGGTTTTTATCCACTTTTAAATCATTGACAATGACATCGGCTTTATAATCCTCTACTGAGAAGATATGTTTCGTCCAAGATGCTATATATAATTCTCTATTTACTTTTATCTTCTCTTGTAAGGTTAATAAATTTAAAATATACTCTAATTCATTTCTTGATTTATTTGTTAATTTTTTAAGATCATCAAAATAGATATCTTTATGCTTATTTATGAGGTTTAAAATCATTTTTTCGTCTTTTTTTAAATTTCGGCTGACATCCTTCTTTTTTTCCTCAATTCTTTTAATTCTACGTTCTAATGTTGAACTATCATCTGATGGACCTTCTACTTTCTCTTTTATTTTACATTTATGTCTTGAAAGATATGCAAATCCCTTTCCACAGTAAGGACATATTTCTTTCTTCTTCTTGGCCATCTTAAATCTTATGTATTTTTTATAAATATAATAAAAATCCTATTCAAATTATATAAAATTACAATAATTATTGTTTAAAAATTAATTTTTCCTTTTTATATTAGTAATATTATTTTTTATTATTATTATTATTAATAAAATAGATACTTAGACTTTTGATGAAAGAAAAAATCTCCGAAATATTGAGTATAAAAAAGGAACATATACTTAATGGTAATGACATTATAAATAAAATTTCCAAGATTTTTGATGAAAATTCCCTGTTATATTTGGGATCAAGAAATTTTGATGAAATTTTAGGAGGCGGATTCCGTCCAAATAAAATGTATTTAATTTTTGGAACTAATAGAACGGGGAAAACTCAATTATGTCATCAAATTTGCATTCAAGCATTTAAGCAATTTATGAAAGGTGGAAAAAACTTAAATATCAAATTTCTAGATACTGAGAATACATTTCGCCCAGAAAGAATAGATCAGTTATGTAAAGCACAAAAGATTGATATTAAAGAGATTTTAAAGATAATAATGGTCTCTAAAATTATGAGCAATTCTTCATTATTGTTAATTTTAAAAGAACTTGAAAAAAGTTTTAATAATGAATCTATAAATATTCTTATTATCGATTCCATTAATAATTATTATAGATTAGAACAAGGAGATACAAATACCACATTCAATCAAGCAAAAAATACCTTTATAAAAATTCTCCAAAAACTCTATGATCTTACGAAAAAATTTAATATAATCTTGATCGCAACCGCGCAGGTTGTTTCTAATTTTTCTAATAGTGCCGTAATCCAAGAATTACCCGTGGGACTTCCTTTTCTGAATCATTTCTTCTCGGAAATAATATACTTAGAATATAAAAGAGATAATATGTGTTTCGCTTCTCTTGTTAACTCAAATCTACTTCTTGAAAAAAAAATCTTATATGAAATTACATCAGAAGGTTTGAAAGACTATAAAATTTAGTTCTTGAACTGCTTTAAAACTTTTCAATGAATTCCTCAATTGAAAGATAATTAAATAATATAGAAATTATATTCGAGTTAATGAAATATATCCCATTGCTCATTCTTTCAGAAAGAAATTCTATTAATTTCACAGCATATTTTAACTTCTTTATCTTGATTGGACTTCCTACTTGATCATCCGTCATTTCTGGTTTAGAATATTTACCTATAATGTTATTGAAATCCATTCCTATAAGGAATAATTTCTGCTCTGGTAATAATAGCGCCCTTAGTAAATATAGAATTCGATCTCCATCTGTAAAACCTCCAGGATTAATAAGATTCTCTAATGGTTCAACTTGAGTCGTTCCTATAATATTATTAAAATTTAAAATGGATTCCTCAAAATGTTTCAATTTTTTTATATTATCACCATGTGAATGGATTATAATGAACTTAGAATGGTTGAACTCTTCATGAGTAATCCCATCTAGGTCTGAGAAAATCCCATCAATCGGAATATTATTTTCTCTTAAATAAATAGCAGCACCATCGGCAACTAAATTAATAAAATTATTAAAGAAGTTTATTCCTCTTTTTTTTAATAAAATTTCAACAGTTACATCAAGCGTAGGACCACATCCATAAACCAGGATTTTCTTTTTTGATTGAATGATCGTTTTAAAAGAATATAAAACTTCTAAAAAATTCCAATTATTCCTTTTTTTTTTAAAAATTTGAGAAAGTAAATCTCTTGCTTCAAGATCTTTTTTGTAATCAAAATTAAATTCCTTTATTATTTTTAAATACAAATCCTTAAATTCAATATAATAATCTATTTGTTCCTTTAAAGTTAAATCCATGATTTTACCTTATTTTTTATTCAAATATATAATAATAAAAAAATTTTATATTTCTATTACAATTAAAACATATTATTAAACTCAATATAAATAATTATTAAAAAAAGTGAATTTAAAAAATGGTTGTGCTTTACACTAAAACTCATCAGTGGGTCGATACAGATACCGGAAAAGTCGGTATTACCCCATATGCGGCGGAACAACTCGGAGAAATAAGCTTTGTAGATTTAGAGAGCCTAGAGGGCGCCACTCTTGAACAAGTAAAGATGGACGGAGACAATCCATCTAGCGATCCAATTGATTGCACTATAGAGAGCTCAAAAGCCGTTGGCGATGTTTATAGCCCATTATCTGGTAGCGTAAAGGAAATCAACGCTGATTTAATGGATGAACCCGAAAAGATTAACGAAGATGCTTTAGCAGCTTGGCTCTTTATCATTGAACCATCTAATTTGGATGGAGAAAAGGGAAATTTAATAGATGAAGCAGCTTATAAAGCTTTTATAGGGTAATAAAAATATCGATTTATTCTTTATATATCTTTTTTCCAAATTTTTTTCTTTTTTTTTTTTATATTATAATTATAGATTTATGAGTAATTCAAATAAATTTACAATAGGGTTAATAATAAATCCCATTTCTGGAATGGGCGGTTCTGTTGGATTAAAAGGAACCGATGGTAAGCATATTTTACAAAAAGCAATCGAGTTAGGTGCAAAGCCTAATGCTATAAATAGAACTAAGGAATTACTGAAAGAATTAACCTCAGTTAAATCTAAGTTAAAAATTATTACTTGCCCAGGTATGATGGGAGCATCTGCTTTTAAAGAAATAAATATAAATTTTAATTATGAAATTATTGTTAATTCAATATTTAAAGAAGATGAAGGCATTTTTGATACTACAGCTGAATATACTAAAATTTCTGCTGAAGAAATGAAGAAAATTGAAGATCTAAGATTAATAATATTTGTTGGTGGAGATGGAACCGCTCGTGACATTTTAAATGCTGTTAACAAGGAAAAACCATGTATAGGAATTCCTGCAGGCGTTAAAATCTACTCTAGCGTTTTTGCTTTAAATCCTAATATCGCCAGCTCTCTTATCATGCAATTCCTCTGGGACGAGATCCCTCTTAAAGAATCTGAAGTTTTAGATATAGATGAAGAGGAATATAGAAAAGGAAAATTAATTTCAAAAATATATGGATATTTACTCGTACCTTTTAATCCCGATTTTACTCAATATTCTAAGATGGGTACTCCCGATTCAGATTTGAATAATCAAGAAAGAATAGCTAAAAGAATCATTGAATTGGTTGAAAAAGATATATATTATCTTATTGGTCCTGGGACGACGACAAAAGCCATAACCGATACTTTAAACGAAAAAAAGACTATCTTAGGAGTGGATCTTTTATTTAATAATAAAATCATAGCATATGATTTAAATGAGCAACAAATTCTAGAAAATATTGAAAAAAAACAAGTAAAAATCATTACTTCTCTTATAGGAAGGCAAGGCTTCCTTTTTGGAAGAGGGAATCTGCAATTCACCCCTCAGGTTTTACGAATAATTGGTCCTAAAAATATTATTATAATATCAACAAGATTTAAACTTCAAAACATTCCAAATCAAATTATAAGGTTAGATACACGAGATCCTGAATTAGATATGCATATGAAAGGACTTTATAAAATTATCATAGATTATGATGATTTAAAAATTTGTAAAGTGGAATAACAAATCTATTAAAACATTAAATTAAAAAAAAAATCCAATGTAAATTATTATTATAAACGGTAAGGATTCGGTATAAATTGTTCCCAACCTTGTGTCTGTCCAGCTTTCATGGCCATTATGAATTGGATTAAAATAAATGATATGAACACTAGAAAAAGTCCGAAAATTAAAAATCGTAATGCTATTCGCCTGTTATAAACATACTTAGAGGCTTGGTATAAGAAAATATACCCTATGGAACAGGAAAATATTAAAATTGAGGCAACAATCCCTTCGATTATAAAAGAATCATGAATACCAGGGTAAAGGAACATTGCCTCCCCTTCGCCCCTAGATCCCAAGGCAGGGGGTGTCCTATAGACTAAATAAATAACCCCAGTCTGAAGTACAAAAAGAATTATGAAAATTACTATTAAACCTAATGTTTTTGAAGGCATGGGCATTGAAATTCGTCGCCGCTTAATTTTAGGAAACTTTAATTTTGGTTTGCGCAATTTATTTCCAAACAACCAAGGCGTGTTGGATTTAATCCTTTCCCCAACGGTAATAGATCCACTAATTTCTTTTTGTTTAGCTTTAACTCGAACGGGTAATGGCTTTTTAATAGCTACTTTTGTACTAGTTCTTGAAGGTGCTGGCTTTTTTACAGCTTGACGAGTTGCTTTTTTTTCTACTTTGGTCCTTTTCATAATCTTTTTCTTAATTTTTGTTATACCCTCAACTGCTTCTTTTCTAACAATTTCACTTTTATCATCCATTGCTTTTTTTAAGGCTTCAATGGAAATTTCATAATGTAGATCTCCTAGCTCGTCAGCAGCTTCTTTTCTAACTTTTTCATCAGGATCATTAAATAAAACATAAGTTAATATACCCAAGACTTTTGAATCACCAATTTCTCCAAGTGAATTAATAGTTTCTTTTCTTACACTTGGACTAATATCCTTTAATGCAGTAATCGCCAATTTTTTCGTTATATCATCAGTATCTTCAATTGTATTGATTTTAGTTAAATCAACATTACACGAATTACAAATTTTAATATCAACTTTGACAATTGTTCCACATTTTGGACAAAATCTCTGAGTTCCAAAATTTATAGGGCTTTCTTTGGATACACTCTTCCCATCATCCTCATCCAATGATTCTTCGGGTGCCTTTTTCTTTGCTGGTGCTTGTTTTTTCATGATTTATAATAGTTTTTCTTCATATTTTATAATAATTTTTCTATTATATTTTTTTTCCTACATTAATTATATTTAATAATTTAACCAAGAAACTCCAAATTTTATTAATAGTTTCAATTTGTAATCTCTCATCTGGGGAATGAGGTCCTACGATAGTTGGACCAATAGATATCATGTCCATTTTTGGGAAATGTTTTTTTAAAATCCCGCATTCTAAACCTGCATGAATTGCTTGTATAATGACTTCCTCGTCAAATAATTCTTTATAAGTATCTTTTGCTAAATTTAATAATCGAGCGTTAAAATCAGGAGTCCAACCGGGATATTCTCCTACAATTTGAATGTTAAATTCTCCATCTGCTAATTCAAATAAAGTGGTTATTTTTTCCTGAATTTCTTTTTTAGAAATCTCATTTAAGCTCCTTTGGCTAGTTGTAATTGTAATTAAACCATTATTGATTTTAATAGAGGCTAAATTTGTTGATGTAAATACTAGCTCTGGTATTTTTGGATGCATTGAAATAGGGCCACTTGGCATTTTATGAAGAATATGAAATAAATTATTTTTCTTATTTTTTGGTAAAATTCTTGTATCTTTAAAATTTTCAACTTTTTCCAGCTTTATTTCAAGATTTGGTTCTACTTCTTTAAATTCTGATTGAATATCTAAGATCAATTGATTAATAAATTCCTTTAATTTAGAAATAAAATTTTCTTCTATGAAAAAAATTGCTTGAGTTTCTCTTGGAATAACATTTGCTCTATTTCCTCCATTAATCGAATTCAGGTAAATCGAGAATTTATTATTTACTTTCCATAATATTTGACTCATTAATTTTATTGCATTTGCTCGCCCTCTATGAATATCCACGCCTGAATGCCCTCCAATTAAGCCCCTTATAAATAGCTTTATGGCTAAAGCGTCACTTATAAAATCATTTATATCATCATAATTTATCTTAATCTCCCCAATCGTGTTAATCCCTCCTGCACAACCGATAGTAAATCTATCATCCTCTTCTGAATCTAAATTAATAAGATAATCTCCAGATATCAAATCATTATCAATTTCAAATGCTCCAATTAGGCCCTCTTCCTCGTTAATTGTAAATAATAATTCTAAATCTAATTTATCACATTCTAATTCATTATTATGAATTCTTTTTAATAATGTTAATAAATAGGCAATTCCAACTCCGTTATCTGCACCTAAAGTAGTTCCTTCAGCAATTAGCCAGTTTTTACCATCAAGCTCAATTAATTTCAACTTTAAAGGATCTTTAGAAAAATCATGCATAACTTCTTCATTCTTTTCACAAACCATATCCAAATGACATTGTAGGACAACTCCCATCGAATTTTTATTATCCTTTATAGAGGGTATTTTAATTACAAGATTTCCAACCTTGTCAACTTTAGTCTTAAAATTCAATTTTGTAGCTTCTTTCTTCACATATTCTCTTATTTTATCTTCTTCTTTAGAACAACGAGGTATCTTTGAAATCTGTAAAAAATAATCCCAGAAATCGAAAGGTTCCCCTAAATCTCTTGAATTCAATCTTAAATAAGTCACCTATAATAAAAATCTAAAAAGCGATAAGATAATATTTATTATAAGATTTTATATTTTTAAACTCTATTATTATTATAAGTTATAAATAATATCAACAATAAATTCTAATAATGGTAAGATAATCTGTGTCCATTGATCGAAGAAAACTAGAAGCTTTACTAAAGTGGTATAGGCAAGAAGTGGGAAAAAGTTTAGTTGCTGCACTTCTTATTAAAAATGATGGGACCATATTTGAAAATATTATAGGACATTCATTACAAGTAATAGATGATAATCTAATTGAAAGTGTTAAAGATGTCATTCAATTAATACTTAAGAGAATAACGGAAGACTTTAAATTAAGTTCTTTTGGAGCGGGAACCTTCGATACTGCTAAATATAGATTCATTTTTTGTAAAGCAGGACCAGATTATGTTCTTATCTCTATTTTAGATCCTTTAGCAATGGTTGATCTTGTTTTCCCCTATGCGTATATAGCTGCAGAAAAAACAGCCCGAATCCTTGATGGACGACCTGTAAGCCCTGTTATACCTACACTTCATGCCCATAGAAAGGCTCAAGATATTAAGCGAAAAATAGATATGTTCCAAAAAATTAAAATTCATTCACAAGAATATGCTTTTAAATTAATTTTAGCGGGTGATGGTGCTGTTGGAAAGACAAGCATGGTACATCGATTTGTTGAAGGTGAGTTTAAATCTGATTATAAAGCCACTATTGGCACTTCCATTATGAAAAAAGAATGTGAATTTAAAGGCCTTGAATCGAAAGTTAGATTTGTAATCTGGGATTTAGCTGGACAAGAACAATTTATGCGTGTGAGACAATCTTATTTAACGAACTCTGAAGCAGGACTTTTAGTCTATGATGTCACTAATAG
>JAEOTJ010000205.1 GCA_016839905.1 Promethearchaeota archaeon
GAAAAAATCAGAAATTTTAAAAGGTGAATTTATCCCTACACCCGAGAATATTATGAAAATAGATAAGGCATTTGATTTTGGAGGGAGTTGGAAAAAAAAAAAAAAAATTTTTTTATACGGTTATTTATCAAAATGGATTGAAAAAAATACAGAATTTAATAACCTTACTGAACTTAAAGAACATTATCAAGGAGCTCCCGCTACTCGAAAAACATCAATTAAGTTAAAGAGATTCTTAGACTCGAAAAAACAACAGATTTTAAATGGTAAATTCATCCCCTCATTAAAGAATATTACTGCCTCAAATAAAGAACTCTCAGAGCTGAACAAGGAAAATAGAATCTCATACTTGATTCTAAGATGGCTTAATAATAATACACCTTTTCAAAATGTAGGCGAATTACAAGATTATTTTAACATTACACAAAAAAATAAAGAAGTAAAAAAAGTTCTAGAGCAAAAGAAAGAGGAAATCTTGAAAGGAATTTTTATCCCCGATCGTGAGAGTTTTATTAATTTAGGCGATAAATTCTCGAAATTTAAGAGATTCGATAATATTATACATTATTGGATCAAGCTCAACACCCCCTATAAAAATGTGACAGAATTAAAAGAAAAATTTTATGGGTTAGACATAGGAAAGAAAATAAGGGTTTATTTAGATTCCCAAAAAAATAACATTTTATCAGGCAAATTTATCCCCACTAAACTTAATCTTAGAGAAATTAATCCTGATTTCGGTAACTATGTCAACAGCGACCGCAGTGTAAAACAATGGTTAAGAAAGAATTCCAAATTTAAATCAATTCGCGACCTCATAAAACATTCCTTACATAAGCTTTCATATAAAGATCTTGGTCTTTCCTCAGAATATACCCTAAGTTTTAAAGATGAGGTTTATCGGGTAAAAAATGCTTGGTATCAAGTTATAGCTTTACAAAATAAGAATTTAATTCAAGTCGGCCAACAGAATCCTCTTAAAGACTGGAACACTTTTTTAAGATTTCTTAATAAAAAATTAAATTGGAAATTCGTGGATATTTTAACTGGTGAAATAATTTATAGCAAGGATAATATCGCATTTCACCACATTGACGGTAATAAACTTAACGATGATTTCCTAAATTTAGTTTTCATTATCAACGCAAATCACGCCATCATTACAGCAGCACAACAGAATTGGAGGGAATTAAAAGAATTTTTCGAGGACTTATTATTAGAAAATCTTCTGAAGATAAAACAAGGACAAATTCCTAAATCTTGGAAAGTAGGTTGGCGCAAAATGGCAATCGATAGCGGAATTAAATTGTCTAATGATCTGTATAAAAGAAAGGGTATAATGAATAAGACTATAATCCAAAAAAACTACGGGAACACCGATCTCTCTAAATGGACATAAAAGATAGAATTAATAGAACTTAATATACTCATAAGCATTATTTGGAGATTGGAAGCAATACTTAACCTCTAAGTAATCCTTCTTAAATTCTTTCACATCCTCTTTTATCTTCTTAGGCTCCTCCCTGTCAATTATGAGTTTTTTGAAATATTCCGCAATATCCACCATCTCGCTTTTACCCATGCCAAGGCGTGTAACCTCACTCGTCCCAAGTCTAAGTCCACCCGGATTCATGTAATGTCGCCCCTCGCGAATGTCATTTGGTAAGAGGTTTCTATTTATGATTATATTTGCTTCTTCAAGTGTCTTTTCTATATCCCCCCCCAGCCCCGCAGTCTTTTCAAGGTTAGTGATATCAATGACTACTTGATGGCTTTCAGTAAAGCCAAGATGTTCGCAAAGTACATTAAACCCTCGTTCATTCAGAGCTTCTGCTAAGGCTTTAGCATTTTCAATAACTTTTTTATGATACAATTTACCGAAATGAATCATTTCCTCTATAGCACATGCCACGCCTCCGACTTGAGCTAAGTGATGATTTGAAAAAAGCGCAGGGAAAGCGGCATTTTTTAACGTGTCAATCATATCTTCTCGATTTGAAATAAATGCTCCATGTTGAGGTCCTGGGAGTGTCTTATGAGTACTGAAAGACATTCCATCCGCACCTTCTCTTAAAGGATCTTGAAAATAACCAGAACCTATCAATCCTGCTACATGTGCGGCATCATAACCAACATACGCCCCAACTTCTTTTGCTACATCCGCTAATTCCTTTACGGGATGTGGAAATAGAAAAACAGAAGCCCCAAATAAGATCAATTCAGGTTCAAACTCTCTAATAATAGGTGCGGATTTATCAGGATCGATGTTCATGTTTTCTTCATCAAAAGCTAAATATTTAATGTTTAACCCCCTTACTGTTCCAGCTGTACCATTGATTATTCGACCAGAACTAGCTTGATAAGGAGCGTGGCTTATGTGACCTCCTTTAGGGATTGGCATCGCACACATCTTACCATTATTTCTTGAAGTGAATGCGTTATACATGACTAAATTAGCCATTACACCAGATACGGGTCTCACGTCGGCGTGAATACAATTAAAATATTTTTTTGTGAGCTCCATGCACATATCTTCAATTTTATCAATGTATTTACAACCCGCATAAACTCTCTGTCCAACCCACCCTTCAGCATATCTATGGCTAAAATCGCTATTGCAAGCCTCATCTACAGCGGGACTTGTAATATTTTCAGAAGCAATAAGTGGGATCGCATCTTTAATCATATCATGATGTTCCATCAGAATATTACGTATTTCTTCGATCTTCTCGCTCAATTTAATTCAAATCTTTTTTCATTCTAAATATTGAAATTCAAAATATTATTTAAAATTAAAATTTTATCTTTTAATATAAAAAGGAATTCCAAATACTAAAAATATTGATGATAGGTAGAGTTTAAATCAAGAAAATTTCTTTTATTTTGATGTTTTCTAAAAAGAATTAAATTCCGATCATTTTCCTTGTTCTAAAATGAGTCTTGCCTCATAAAGATCCAATTTTTTACCTGCTTTTTGTTTTTCTAAGGCTGAGGCTAATTTATCTTGCTTCATCTTTTCTATTATTTTATTATTATTATTAAAACTTTTTGCTCTCGATCTTTGATGTTGTTTCCCTTGATAATTCTTCGCCCTACTGGATTTTTTGCTATTTTCTCTATTTAATCTTTTCTTTTGATTCATTATCTTTAAGAACTTTTCGTGATATTGGTCAGCAGCTTTCTTATTTTCAATGAGTTCTTCTTCCATTTGTCTCTTGTTATCCCTTAAATTTTTCACTTTTTCATAAAGTTCCTGCATTTTATTATGGTTATTTTGAGATTTTTCAGACCACTTGTTTAATTGTTCATAGATTTTATTTAAATTAATCTTCACGATTTCAATCTTACGCTCTGTTTTATATAATTCATCTCCTTTTTCCTCAGTTAATAATTTTTGCTTAATTATTGCCAATTCTTTGATTTTATCAATAATCGCATTTTCTTCAGTTAATTCTAAATTTTCAGTCTCGATCTTCCTTTCCAGATTTTCAATTTTACGCTCAATTTGTTTAAATGAGCCAAATCTTTTATTTCCCTTTCCAGAATTGCTAATTTTTTGAAGCCTTTTCTGAGTTTCAATAAGAGTATCTAATAAGTTTTTATACTCTATTTTTTTTCCTTTTAATTTCTTAACTTTTTGATTCCAAAAATCTCTTTTTTTTTTATAGAAATCCCTAGCTTTTATTAAAGTATTATTAACTTCATTGTCAATCTCTTGAAGATTTTTAATATAATCTCTTGTCTTTTTATTTAGATCATCCCTTTTCTGCCGAAAATCTTCCAATTTCCCTTGAATATCCTTAAATGAGAATGTTTTATTGGTTTTTTCTGTGCTCATGGAAAAGTCATGAAAAATGGTTTTAAAAATTCACAAAAAAATCGTACTTTTTTAATTCTTTAAATTATTTAATTTTTTTATAATTTTTGGATATATCAAATAAAAAATGAATTTATTATTAATTATATTTTTGCTAAAAATAGAATTTTTAAACGTTCTGTTTATTTTCTAAATTCTAATTTAAGAGAATTATTAAGAAATAAAAGATGTTATAAATAAAATAAAAATACTTAAAATATGGAACCCAAAATAATAAAAGAAAACGATTTGATCTTCTTAATCTTTGATTCTCGAAGGAGATGGCTAGTAAAAGCCAAGCTTGGCGAGTCATTTCATACTCATAGGGGAATAATTGATTTTGATGATATCATTGGAAAACCATTTGGTTCATGTGTGTTTTCCAAACCTCATGAAACTCAAGGATTTAAATTCTATATCTTAAAACCTTTACCATCTGATTATGTTCTTCATATGGGGCGCAAGACACAGATTATATATCCTGAGGATGCGGGTTTAATCTTAATCTATTCAGGCATTGGTCCAGGAAGTACAATTATCGAGGCGGGCTGTGGCTCAGGTGCATTAACATGCATATTAGGTAATTTCATTCGACCAAATGGGCATGTTTATTCTTATGATATAAGAGAGAAATCCTTGAAACGTGCTGAAAGAAATGTTAAAAAAGCCAATTTGGAAGGTGTTATCACCATACAATTTGGAGATATCTTAAAAGATGATTTGGATCATGAAAACGTAGATTCAATCGTATTAGATATGCCCCAGCCATGGGAAGCCATTGAAAAAGTAAAGAATTACTTGAAATTAAGTGGCACGCTCATTTCTTTTTCTCCAACCATAGAGCAAGTTAAAAAAACCACTTTTGCGCTTAAGAATAATGATTTCATTGAAGTTAATACTTATGAATTAATTAAAAGAAAAATTCAAGTTAAAGAGAACGCCACAAGACCGGAAGTAAGAATGATTGGCCACACGGGATATATCACTTTCGGTAGAAAACTTAACAACGTTAAAAATCCTTATCGAGAAAGAAAACCTCAAAAAGAAGAATATATGGATTTGAATGGAATGCCACTAAGAGGAGATTAACTCAAAATCCTTTCTTTTGAGCGCCGATTTTAAATTCTTTCTTTTTCTTAAACCTTTCAGTCCGAAAGAAATGCGTCTTCTTCTCAGGCAAGATTTCAAGATATTTTCTAACCATTTCTTCCATCAATCCTCTGGTTTCTTTTTGTGGAATCTTACTCGGAGTGTTTAATATTGGAAGGTACTCTTTATTCTTAAGCTCTGGAGAAACCCCTAAATTCTTAACTGGTATGTGAATGGAACTTAAAAACCAACCCTTTTTACTATCTTCATGAACCATAATCTTCAAGATATTTGCTGCTTCCTTTTTAATCTTAAAGTCTATAACTTTTTTCCCTGGTCTAATCGTGATTGAAATGTATAAAGGGATCATGTTTTTAGGATTGTGGATTTTTTTCAAGAATTCTTTTAAGCGCTCGTTCATGTTTAGTTCAATTTAATATAACTTAATAATAAATTTTAATTTATTCTTTAATATGACTGTTGTTTTAAAAACTTTTAATTTAAGAACAAAACCTTATTGTGATGTAATTAACATAACGCAAGAAGTTCAAAGTGCTGTTAGGGATAGCGGGATTAAGGATGGAATCGTAAATGTCCATGTTGCGGGATCAACAGGAGCAATATCGACCGTGGAATATGAACCAGGATTAGTCAAGAACGACATCGAAGAGTTTTTTGAAGAAATCATCCCTTATAAAAAAAATTATAAACATCACCGAACTTGGGGGGACCATAATGGGGCAGGGCATTTAAGGAGCTTTTTGATCAAAACTTCTCAAACTTTTCCATTTCAGAAGGAAAAACTTATTCTGGGGACGTGGCAACAAATTATCTTTCTGGAGCTTGACGAAAAATCTCGCTCGAGGAAAATCTATTGTCAAATCATTGGCGAATAGGATATCAAGAAGCCCCCTTCTTATTTACTTCTTATTTTCTATATTGTATTCCATAAACTTTATAAAATAACTTTACTGTTTTGCATAATGTCTTTTATTTTTTTGTCAAATTTAATACTAAACATCATTAAGGGAAGTTGGTCTTATGAAGTAAAAAAGTTAAAAATTTTCTTTTTTAATCTAAAGGGATTAAGTATATTTTTGAATTAAATTGATCATTTATTTTTTTAACAATTTCATCTGATAGTTCTTTTTCCTTTAAAAAAAGAATAGGGCAATCTTGAATCACTCCAGATGCAATGGAATAACAATCAGAAAGAGCTATAGGATATTCACATTTTATTTGGCCAGCGATTTGATATAAGAAATCTCCACTTATAAAATTTATAAAATCTTCAATTTCCTTTATTAGATTTTCTGCCTTTTTTCTTCCTAGGTATCTACACATAATATAATAAATTTCAGATTTAAGTAAATAATGACTATGAATTGTAATTAAGGAGTCTTCTGAAAATAAAAGTTCTCTTATACTTTTTTTAAGTTTATTTTCCTTTGGTTGAAAATATTCTATGTAAATTCCCGTATCCAGAATTACATCATTATATTCTTTTAAAATTTGTTCATCTATCATAATTATTCCACTATCTTACTCATTTTTTAACGGGCTCATTTTTTCTTCTCTTTCTAATTCCATCTTCTTATCCCGTAAGTATTCTTCTAAGGCAGACTCAGGAAGGATTCCTTCAAAACGTCTAAATTCTTTCATATTTTTTTTCCTGATTAAATTTATCTTTTGATTATTTAATAAAAATTTGAGAATTTCATTGTAAGAAACTGCACTACCCTTCTTTTCTTCTAATTTCAGTTTTATTTGAAAGAGCTTTTTTTTTGTCTCTTCATCAATTTGTATTGTAGTAGTCATTTTTAATAACATCTTTTTCTATAATTCTATAGAATATATAGCTTTATAGAATATTTGAATATTTCTAATTTATTGGAAAGATGAAGAAATCGCTGACACATAAAATAACCGAATTAAGAAAGCAAATCGACCAATTAAAGGGCTAGCATTTTCTTTTCATTTGACTTTTTTTTAAATCGTAAAAACCTTACACGGGAAATTCTAATCGAGAAATAAAAGAAGAACAACGATCATAATCACGATCAGTGGAAAACAAACTTTTACATTTCTTATTTATGTATAAAACTACGATTGTTAAGTCAACTAAACTAAAAACCTTATACTTTTTAAAAATATTCTTTGCTTCATTAAACGATTCTTCCGTATTATAATAAATTTCAAATTTCTTATGTGTCATAAATATATCAAGTGCTTTATTTGCTTTTTCAAAGCTTCCCTGAGGTTTCTCAAGGATGCTTGCAATGACTTCATAAATAACACCAATTGGAACAACTACTCTAATATCTTTTTGCTGTTCTAGCCATTCCAAAAATTTCTTACCATTTTCATGCCATTTATCTTTTTTTACAAATGCTCCAATCCAAATACTTGAATCGGCAATTATCTGTTTAATGCAAAATCAGCTTGAGAGATGATATTAATCTATACCCTTATTCATCAATAAATCCTATATAATCAAGTAAGCTGAAATCTCTTGATGTTTTCTTTTCTATTGGCATTATATCAAGGGCTAATATTCTATTTTTTAATGTTAAATCAAGTTCTATTTTTAATTCTTCTTTTGTTTTCTTAGTCATATCAAATACTTTTTCTTTAATATCTTCTCTTGCCATTGTTTCTCTCCTTTTATGAATATAAAAATTTACTTTTCTATATTATAAATAGAGTACTGTTTATATATTTTTGATTATAGAATCTATATTTTTATATCTTATTCTTGTTTAAAGGGCTAAGATAATTAAAGGATTAGCTTTCTCTTCTCATTTCGCTTTTTTATTAAAAGATCCAATTCATTCACGGCATCCAGATAGAGTTTTCGACGTTTCTTCCTCTCCATACTACCCTTTAACATTAAAGCAGATTCCCTTAATAAAAGCTTATAATCCAATAAATTCAATTGCCTGTTTATGTTTAAGATTCTTTTTGGTAATGGGGTATTTTTTACAATCTGATAATTTAAAAATTCATAAAAATTGCTTTTTACTTCAATCAAATAAATCCTCTCAAAATTAACAAATTTATTTGATTTAAAACAGATTAAATTTGATTAAAAATATGAATGTCATTTAAGTATTATCAATGAATAGAAAAATTAGTATTAAATAATATCTAATTCAATATTATTTTATTATAAAATAATATTTTTACCAATAATAATGTCTATTGATACTCGTAAAATTATCATCAGCGGATTGGATAATGCAGGTAAAACTTCAATCCTGACGGCCCTAGATCGAAAATATGACTTTGCAAAAGATGTAATTAACCTAAAGCCTACGATTCGTGTTGAATATCACACTTCGAGCTTTCTAAACCGCGAGTTTATAATCTGGGATATGGGAGGGCAAGAAAAATTTAGAAACACGTATATTAAAAGACAAAATGTATACTTTGATAATACAGACTTGTTGGTTTATATCATTGATATTCAAGATAAAGAAAGATATGATGATTCTCTTAATTATTTAGATATAATCTTAAGTTTCTTCATAAAATACGAGATTGATGTTCCAATCATCATTTCCTTCCATAAAGTGGACCCCGAATTAAGAACAAGCGAGGAAATTAACAATAATGTCGAAAAATTGAAAGGAATTATTTCAGAGAAATTTTCTAGTTTAAAAATATTATTTCAACAAACATCAATTTATGATTTAATTTCGATCGTACAATTGATATCTTATGGACTTTCGGTTTTCGATGAAAAATTCTTTGACCTATCAGAATTATTAGAGAATTATGTAGAAGAATTTGATTGTACATCGCTTATCCTTTTTGATGATAAAGGTATAATTATATCTGAGTTTTATTCTGATAATATCGATTTAGAATTATACATCACCTTATTAGAATCTATTAAAGAACATCTCTTTTTACTTAAAAGAATGGAAGAAGAAAACGAACCTGGACACGATTTTTTCTCGGTTGAAAATAACCTCATCTCTTACTTGCATAAAGTAGTTGTTGACGATAACTTTTTCTATATTTCGGTTTTAATCCAAGAAGAATTGAAAGAAAATTTATTAGAAATTTTTTCTGACCTCAAAGAAGAAATAATTGTGATATTAACACATCTTTTAAAATAGTTTTTACAAATATTAAATCCTTAATCTATTTTTAAAATTTCTCTAGCCTTGTCTATAAGTTTTTCTTTTTTCTCACGATGGTTTTCTATGAAGTTTAATACTTTTTCCATGCAATTTTGTTTGCACTCTCCACAAAGTAGATTTCCAGTTATACAACTTTCGAATATTTCCGATAATTTATTATCATCTTCCTCAAAATGATACATCATTATCTTATAAATCATACATTTTTGTGGTTCTCCTCCAAGCTCTTGCTGCTCTTGTTTATTTCTACGCCCCCCTGTAAGAGCGCCTTTTATTTTTTTAGCAATAGAACCTAAATCCTCGTTAAATGTAAAATAGCTATTAGGATTTCTTTTTGACATTTTATCTGAACCATCAAGACCCGGAATTAATTTATGATATGTTGCACCCGGCAAGAAAAAAGCTTCTTGTATAATTTTTCCATCTTTTTTGACTTCCTTGTAATACCTTCGAGTAAGATCTCTTGTAAGTCTAATGTGTGGGTCTTGATCTATTCCCACGGGTACAATTGTTGGCTGAACTCCGTCCATTACTTGAGGAAGGATGATGTCGCCAGTTTGAATTAAAGCAGCTAAATAGAGTCCAAATGGTTTTTCACCATAGATGGCATTGACCATGTTTTGAGTGAGTAATCGCCCCACTTTAAAACAAACATCTTTAACTATAGGTTCTTTCGATTGTCTCCATATATATGCATTATCGGGATCTAATCCCAGTGCTAATATATCTGCGAGGTTATCTACCGCATCCTCTTCAGCTTCTTCATAAGTTATTCCATTATCCTCCCAAGACTCGATGTCTGCTATGCAATAATATGCTTTTCCCCCCATTTTTTGAAATTCTACAATTTCTAACGCAGTTGTTAAGGTACCCAAGTGAAATGGTCCGGAGGGTTTAATTCCGCTGATTACTGCCCAAGGTTGTTTTTTTTCAATAGCTTTAAAGATATCACTTAAGGAACGATGACCAAAGATAATTTTACGGCGTACAAAACGATTTTTTATTAAACTTTGCCTCATAATCTCCTCAAGTCTCTCAATACCAAACTCAGAGATTAATCTCTCAATCTCTTCATCATCAATACCTCTCGAACTCCAAGGATCTAGCTTAAACTCTTTAGTCATAAAAATCTTATTCTATGTTGTGTTGATAATATTTAAAGTATAAACAAAATAATAAATTTTGATACATATGAAGAAATTTTCTAAAGATGAGATTAATAAATTCATTGAAAAATTGGATTTTTCTAAAATTACAGGTAGGTTGATTCCTGTCATAACTCAAGATTACCAAACCAATGAAGTCTTGATATTAGCCTTCGCTAATGAAGAAGCTATAAGAAAGACTTTAGAAACGGGATACGTGCATTTTTTTTCGAGATCTCGGAATTCTCTATGGAAAAAGGGAGAAAAAAGTGGTCATGTAGAAGAAGTTGAGCACGTAATAACTGATTGCGATTCAGATTCTTTACTACTAAAAGTTAAGCAAGTAGGGGCTGCCTGCCATAAAGGATTTGATACTTGCTTTTACCGTGAATTGGAGAACGGAGAGCTCAAAACAATAAGGAAAAAGGTTTTTGACCCTGATGATGTATATTAAAAAAAAGAAATATATGATTATCTGTAAATTCTTTTTTTATTAAAAGATATATATGAAAATGGAAGTCTATTTGGTTTTTCTTTAAAATTCTATTTAAATATTTAAAATTTCTTTAACCAAAATCTATTTTAAATGAAATTATTTTAACCAATTAGGATCTTTTCTTTTAAAATCATTAATTAGCTTGGTCATTTTACTTTGATATTTTCGAATTAATAAATTATAAATGTTTTTCAAACTATTTGTGATGTGAAAAAAAAAAATTCATAAAATCATAGAAACATGGAATCATAATGAGAAAAGACACTCTTGACGATATTGACAGTAATATAATACGAATACTACAAGAAAATGCAAGAACATCTTATAGAGAAATTCAAAATGACTTAGGGATCTCAATTGGAACAATTCATAACCGAATTGCGAAACTTAAGAAAAATGGGATAATAGAAGGCTATACTCTTAAATTAGATAATAAAAAGCTTGGCTATAAACTAGCCTTTTTAATTCGTGTCCAAATAGATGGAAAACACACTGAAGAGATATTGAACGAAATAAAAGAAAAACCAGAAGTGTGCTCCATATTTCATACCACGGGAGAGCAATCGGCAGCATTAATCTGTCGGTTTAGGGAATCTGAGGATGTTCATAATTTTATTAGGGAATTAAATGATAAAGAATATGTCATCCGAACTGTTTCTAACATGGTATTAAAAGAATATAAAAACTCTTCTTTTGTAGAGATTTAAAACTCTATTCATTGTTTAAAAATCTTAATTCTTTTATATTTCAATAAAGAGTTTTTTTTATAAAAATTTCAAAAACTTTTTTTTATTTTATGACTTAGAGATCTTTATAAATAAATATACAAAAAAAATCGAAAATATATATATAGATGATTAAAAATGTCTAATGTACCAGTAATAATTCTGAAAGAAGGTACTGAAGAAGCAAGGGAAAGAGAAGCCTTGACCCAAAATATACAGGCCATGGTTGCAATTGCTGAAACCGTCAGATCCACGCTTGGACCTAAAGGAATGGATAAGATGATTGTGGACGGTATGGGGGATGCTACAATAACAAATGATGGGGCTGAAATTCTAAAAGGATTAGATATCGAAAATATTGCTGCTATCATGATGGTTAATTTAGCCAAGGCAATTGATAAAGAAATAGGCGATGGCACGACTGCATGCGTATTATTTGCCGCCACGTTATTAGAAAACGCCTTGGAAATATATGAACAAGGCGTTCACACTACACATATACGTCATGGTTATAAATTAGCTGCCGATAAGGCCATTGAGATTATTAATGACATCTCAGAAAAAATATCAAAAGATGATGATAAAATTCTCAAGAACGTGGCAATTACAGCAATGAATGCAAAAGAAATAGCTCCCTGGAAAGATTTTTTTGCTGATTTAGCTCTAAAAGCAGTCAAGCAAATCTCCGGAGAAAATACTTTTGGCAAGGTTGGGAATGTAACAATTGTTAAGGTCCCTGGAAAATCGTTAAAAGATTCCCAATTAATTAATGGGGTTTATATTGAGAAAGAGAAAGTTAATTCAATGATGCCAGATCTTTTAAAAAATGTAAAAATCGCAGTCATTAGAAGGAAATTAGATGTTGTAAAAACCGAGTTCGATGCTCAAATTAGAATCTCTAATCCTGCTGATATCAAAAAATTCTTAGACCAAGAAGAGAATATTTTAATGAATTATCTCAAGATTTTCAAGGATTTAGGAATTACGATGGTTGTGAATAGTAATGACATTTCTGACAAGATTGGTGCGATGTTAGCAAAAGAAGGCATTGCTGCTATAAAGAATTTAAGTGAAAAGGATTATAAAACAATATTAAAAGCAACTGGAGCGAAATTAGTGGATGATTTAAGTTCTTTGTCTGAAAATGATTTAGGATTTGCGGAAACTGTAAAATTTGAAAAACTTGACAAAAATGAATACACATTGTTTTCTGGCTGCAAGGATCCTAAAGCAATTTCAGTTCTACTCAAAGGTGGTCTTGAAAAGATCTTAAAAACGGCGGAAATTACCTTGAATGATGTTTTATCAGTAATAGCTAAAACAATTGACACTCAAAAGGTCGTTGCTGGTGGAGGTGCTATATATATTGAATTGGCTAAGAAATTAAAATCATATGCTAATGAAGTTAGCGGTAAATCGCAAATCGCAGTTACTGCATTCGCTTCAGCGTTAGAAAAAATTCCAATAACACTGATAAAAAACGCAGGATTAGACGAGATTGAAAAAATCACCGAATTAAGAGCCACACATAAAAACGATAATGACAAATGGATTGGAATAGATACAATTAACAATACAATTGGTGATAATTTTCAAAAAGGTATAATCGAACCAGCAGAATTAATTTCTCAAATCATAAAATCTGGAACAGAACTATCAACTCTAATCTTGAGAGTAGATAGAATGATTAAATCCAAATCCGCCGGAGAGGGTGGCTTTCAACCTTAAATTTCTTTATTTTTATTATATTTTTCTTCATAATTTATTTTTTTATATCGTTCTTATTTAATCTATTTTCTTTCCGCAAGATTTACAAAGCAATTCTTCACCGCAATATGGACAATAACGTTCATTATCCGCTGATTTTAACATTTTCTGATGTGATTTTAAAGGTAAAAGTACCTCGGAATTTTTTTCCATTTTTTCATCCCCTTCAGATATATATAGAAATTTCAATAAATCATTTTTATTAATGCTATGGTATTATTTCTTTACTAAAAAAAAAAATTTTATTTATCTAATTGTTGGTTTGTTCAACTGTAATGAGCAAGTTTAAATATAAGTTCTTTTTAAAATTAAACTTTTTCAATTTAATCTTAAAAAGTGAAACATTGTTTAGAATTAATAATATTTTTATGTAATATTCTCTAATTAAATCATAAAAAGTTGAAAACTTTTTCAATTTATTATTAGGAATTTGAAAAAATGGACTCTTCAGAAAAAATAAGAAAGTTAATTGGAATGGATGTTATAGATAAAGAAAGCATGACTAAGTTAGAAGACCTTAAAAACGAGCATGTAATCAATGTAGTATTCCGTTTTGTCGAACTGTGTAAGCCCGATAAAATAACTGTCATCACAGATTCCCCAGAAGATATAGAATATGTTAGAAGAAAAAGTATTGAAGTTGGGGAAGAGTCAAGGTTAGAGACTGAAGGACACACAATCCATTATGATGGATTTGTTTCGATGTCAAATCATGACCAAGCGAGGGATAAAGCAAACACTCGGATATTAATTCCAAAAGGTGGATATAGACCTCCTGCTTTAAATACAATAGATCGAGATGAAGGTCTGGAGGAGATCTTGGATATAATGGAAGGTTGCATGAAAGGGCATGAATGCATAATTAGGTTCTTTTGCCTAGGTCCCAAAAATTCTAAGTTTTCTCTTCTTGCACTTCAACTTACCGATTCATTTTATGTAGGCCATTCTGAGGATCTATTATATAGAGCAGGATATGAAGAGTTCAAAAAACTAAATGGTTCAGATGAGTTCTTTTATTTTATTCATTCTACAGGTGAGCAATTAAAGGAGCTACCCGTTACTAAGGACTTAGATAAACGTAGGATATATGTAGACCTCCAAGAGGGAAGAGTTTTGACCACACACAATACCTATGCCGGTAACAGCCTCGGACTGAAAAAACTCGCACTTCGATTAGCTATTAA
>JAEOTJ010000206.1 GCA_016839905.1 Promethearchaeota archaeon
CTATAATGTCTCATCAACAGAATTCTTAATGTATGAAAATGAAAAATTTTCTAAATCAAGAGGCATTGGAATTTGGATTGATGATGCTTTAGAGATAGCTCCATTAGATTATTGGCGCTTTAACTTGATATATAATAGGCCTGAGAAAAGTGATGCTTCATTTTTATGGTCTGAATTTGAGAATAATATAAAAACTTTAAACGATGTAATTGGTAATTTTATTCACCGCACTTTAACCTTTATTAATAAGCAATTTAACGGAGAGATCCCTGAAATAATTGAAATAGATAGTAAAGATAAAGAATTCCTATCTAAAATCACATCTATAGGAAATATTGTGGGTGAAGCTTTAGAGAGATTTCAATTGCGCAAGGCTTTAAGAGAAATTACTAAGTTTGGCAGAGAAGGAAATGTATATTTAAATGACAAAGCACCATGGCATTTAATAAAAGAAAATAAAAAGGCAGCGGGACAAGTATTTAATATATGTGCCCAAGCAGCCTATGCATTATCAATTCTATTAGGACCTTTTATTCCTGATACATCGGAAAAGATTTTAAAATTTCTAAATCTCCCCGAGGAATTAAATGAACTAGGTTGGAATAGTATTTGTGAGAATTCATTAGTATCAGGACATAGAATTAACAAACCTAAACCAATTTTCCAGAAGTTAGATGTTAATGAAATGCAAAAAAAGTTAAATAAAATACGTGAAAGAAAATCTAAAGATGAGGAAAAAGAAATGACAATATCTTATGATGAATTTAAAAAATTAGATATAAGAGTAGCATTAATTGAGACTGTTGAAAAAGTTCCGAAAGCAGATAAATTATATAAATTAACAGTTGATTTAGGGACCGAGAAAAGAACCATAGTAGCAGGTTTGGCAGAACATTATGATGCTGATTCTTTAAAAGGAAAGAAAATTATAGTATTAACAAATCTGGAACCCCGGAAATTAAGGGGTATTTTAAGTCAAGGAATGTTACTCGCAGCTGATGATGGAAATAATGTATCACTATTAACCATAGATAAGGATATACCCCCTGGAGCTAGGATTGAGTAATATTTTATAATTTTAATGAAAAAATTGGATTTAATCGGGCGATAGTATCACCGAGATCTAATTGGATAGTTTTTAAAACGATATCACGCCCTCTATACATGTATTGAATATCCCTCACGTTTCTAATAATTTTCAATTTCTTACCTTTTCCTTTTAATTCACAGATGAAATATCTTTGATCTTTATATTCAAGTATCTTTTGTACTTTTTTGATATCTGGGAAGGTATAACCTCCTCCATGGGGTAAAATACAAGCCGTTTTTAGAAAATCTAATAATTCTAAATTTTCCGCTCTTTCGAAAACTCCAATATTTTTTAAAGTCGTTTCAGATAAATTTTTCTTTCCTTTAAATAAATATGCATTAATATCTGCTCTAAGAGCCATTGGAAATATGTCTGAATTAATTACTTTGTTATTTAAATCAGTATAATTACTCCCAATATATATATTATTATAATCTTTTAAAAATTGGTGAGGTTGATTGCTAATATAATGATAATCATTACCAAACAAATAATTGGCTATAATTTCCCTTTTAATACTGGAGAACTCTAAAGCCTTGTTATGGAACTCTAAAAAATCTTTAGCATCAGAATCTAATAATATGTATTGCGTCCCAAAAATAGTTGTTTCCTCAACTGCACGTTCTTTTAATGTTTTTGATTCATCTATGTAAAGCCCTATTCCATATTTATCATCTCTAAATTCAGGAGTAGAACCATGGATTAAAAAAATATAGGGAGATAGATTTAAATCAGAGAGATTTCTTGTTTCAAAACAGTTAATAAAATGATTCGCCACACCAAAATCCCAATCTATTAAAATATCATCATGATATAAGTTCTTATTCTTTATATTATCTATTTTTTTAATTAAATCATAAGGATCCGGTAATTCCTCCAATCCTCCAACGAGAATTCCGCAGCAATTTGGTTTCAAATTTAAGAAAATTAATTTATCATCACCATCACCCCAATTCAGTTTCCCTCCATATCCAAATCCAGAATTCCATCTATAAGAATTTCTTGAAATTGTTTCATCAGGAGAGGAAATATATGCCGCTTTAGGTTCAAACCCATATTTTTCTTGAATAAGATGAAATTGGGTCATTCCATACTTCATATTGGCCCTACATAATTTGGCAGCACCATCATTTATTCCCGTAGAAAAGATATATTTTTCTGCTCTTAATAATAAATCTGACTTACTTAAATTTAAAAGAGTCTGAGATAGATGGGTGGAGACCATTGTTCTAAAATTATTAAAATAATATAATTTAAATTATTTATGGATGTTTTATTATATAAGATTAATTAAGTTTTAAACCATAATTTTCAAATATAAAATTATTATTTTATTTGCCATGTCCGCGGATAAAACTATTATATATGATAACATCAAAGGAATAAAAGCAATTGGAGAATTTAAGGGTTCTATTGTTTCAAAATGTCGAGATGAGTTCAATTCAATTATATTTTCTGATAATATGAAAATTAGTTGGAATGATGAAATAACCATAAAAAATGGTTTAGTTGTTGGTTTTGAGATTAAAAATAAAAAAAAAGTAGCTTTTTCAAAGAAGGCAAATGTTAATTCAATCAATATTTTTGACTTCCCTCTTGAATATTCTGTCATTATTCCTGATGATATAATGGAGCAATATGATGAAGGACAATTTTCTGATGCATTCCCCTTTACTTTAAATTTATTACATACCGCAGGATTATATTTGAATGATTATAAATATGAAATTAATCATTTAGATTTCTTTAAAGGTGAAATCCTTAAAAATCCAGTCGCGGTAATTTTTAATGGCATGTGTATATCCGATAGAGTCGTAATAGATCATCGAGGCGACCCTGTATTTTACGATTGTTTAATTGTAGGACGTGATCAAAAAGAAAATCTTTCTGTTTCTTATGATCCTGTTCTTTATGTAGATGATAAAGTTGTACAATATATTATCATTTTGGGAATTGAAGAATTAAAATTTTAAGAATTATTTTGAAAACATGACCATCCTCTATGAAAATAAAAAGGAAAAATTATTATACTTTTTAAAAGTAGGAATAAATCCATTTAAAAAATTTGTATGTACTGGAGAAATCAAAGAGGACCTTGGGTTAGTCAAATCAAGAAAACAACTCATAACTTCAATCTTAGATATAATTAAAAAAAATGAAAATTTTATTTTACCAATTATAGGAGACATAGGCGTAGGAAAAACCCATTTGTTTTGGGCTCTTAAAAAAAAATTAATATATCATAACTCAATATATGTTTCTTTAGAAAATGTTTATAGAAAATTCTATTATAATCTTTATTCTGAGTTTATTGAAACTTTAGGAGTTGAACCTTTAAGAAGCATTACTAATAAAGTATGTAATGGTTGGGGTGCATTAGAGAAGAAATTTGGTTTTTTCCATGTGATTGATATTGAGAAAGTAAGAAAAAAAGCATTTGAAGATTTAGGTAATAAATTTGAAAATTCAATTGCTTTAATGGATGTCATAAACGTAATTACTGCTCACCAGTTAGATCCATATAAAAGAATTGAAGCAGAAAATTGGTTGCTAGGAGAGTTAATGGACATTAAAGATTTATCTAGATTAAATTTAATGCATGACTTAAGAGGGAAAGGAAATGCTTATACGATGCTAAAAATCTTAGTAGAAAATTCAAAACTAGGGACAGTATTTTTTATTGATGATTTTGAAAAAGTAATTTCAATGATAGATACTCAAAATGGGAGTGCTGAAGAGATTTTCAGCCCTGGTTATTATTATGGTCAGAGTGAAACCCCTGAAATGATTGCTGCTCAAAAAGTTCTTGATAAAATATTAAAATTACAGAAAATTAGAAAGTTAAAGCTAATTGTTACTTTAAAATCTATTAATGTATTAAACCAAATTAAGAAAAAAATAAGGGAGAAAAATAAAAACTTATTAATAACCTTTAAAGATCCAATTTTTCTATCAAATTTCTTGGCCCAAGACATTTATCGATTCTATAAAGATAACATGGAACTTTTCTTAAAAAATATAAATTTTAATGAATTTCTTGAAGAATTTCCAACCTCATTCTTTCCCTTGAATAGGAAAATCTTGAATTATATATTTAATTCCACTAAAGGGAATCCCAGGGAAATAATTAAATTATTCATCAAAATTTTCAATGAAATAATATATTCAGATGACTCAATTGAAAATATTATAAAATTTTATAGTAATAAATGTAAATAATTTTAATAAACGAAAGGAGGAGATAAATATAAAAAGAATGAAGCAGGTGTTTATTGCTGGTGGAGAATATGATGAACCCGCAGAATTCTCTAGAACTGTGAATAGAAATATTCAAATCTTAATGGATAGTGATAGGAATGCTGAAATTGATGATATTCAATTTACAGTTCATAATAGCCGATTTGGAATGGTATATTTAGCTTATATTATTGCTGAAGTTGATGTTGATGAGAACGCGGTTTTAAATACAAAGTATAGTACCCCAAGGAAGAAAAAGAAAAAGCATTAAGTCATTTTTGATATCCTATAGGAATAATATAAAGGGGATCAATTTTATCTGGTAGGTTTAACACATTTTTAATCTCTCCATCAATAAATGCTCCTATAGGCACCGAACCTAATCCTAATGCCACGGCTTCTAAATGAATGTTTTGAGCGCAATGTCCAATCTCCATGAAGACATATCTAATACCTCTTTTTCCATAACGATCCGTGGTTCTGGAGTAAATTGCGCAAATAATAATATTTAATGGTGCTTTATTAATAAAATCTTGATTTAATGAAGCTTTAGCTAATTCTTTTCCAAGATCCTCTTCTAATTTAATTTCTAATAGGTGTTTCTCATGATTATAGTGAAATAAGCCTTTATTTTTTATTGTAACATAAATTTCTAAAGGATAAGTCCCACCTGCGGAGGGCACAATTCTCTTATTTCCTTTTTTCCCTTGGGCCGCCCATAATAATTGTGAAATTTTTTCAAGCTCAACTTCCCTGTTTGAAAACCTTCGAACACTTTCACGGTTAAGAATGCAAGTTTCAAGACTTTTATTGCCATCTTTTTTAGGTTCAGGCAATTGAATTGACATTATCTTTATTTTTTTTTATCTTTATCCTTTTCCTTATCTTTTTCCTTATCCTTGTCTTTATCTTTTTC
>JAEOTJ010000207.1 GCA_016839905.1 Promethearchaeota archaeon
AGTTCATTTGCAATTTGTTGAACTAATTTAATCTCATTAATATTTTTAGGATTTACATCTCTGTCATATTTTTCCTGAAAGACCATATTTCCTTTAAATACACAATGAATTCTTTTTCGAGGAACTCCTACTACTGTACAAGCAGCCATTTCATCACTTTCAGCTACGGGGAGTGGATTACACTCATAACAAGCATTCTTATATGGAAATATTGTATATATATGACCATGATATCCTGAAACACCTCCATCGACTAAAGGTTTTTTGAATCTTAAACATTGGGCATTTAGATTTAAACGCGCATTCATAGAATCGAGACCTCCAATAACAACATCAGCTGCTTGATATATAGCAGGATTTAAACGTTCTAAGGAAGTATGATATCCATTAATTGTAATATTAGGATTTATTTCCTTCAGTTTTCTAGCTGCTATGATAGCTTTTGGTTCACACATTTTTGCTCCAACAAATAATATTTGACGATTTAAATTAGAATGCTCAATAATATCTATATCCACCAAATCTAGATGGCCTACACCTAGCATTGCTAAATTTTTAGCAATTTCACAGCCTAAACCGCCAACACCGGCTATTAATACCCTTGAATTTTTAATTAATTTTTGAGACCACCCTTCTAACCTAAATTGGCGATCATACAAATTTCGTTCTACCAGTGTTAAATCCTTACTAAAAAAATCTGTATCTTTTTCCAAATCAATCACCATAAATCAATATTTTAAATAATAAAAAAATAATGAAAATAAAAAGAAAAAAAACTTTCTTTTTTATTAATTAACACTTATTTAGAACCTGCTGTAGAAGCTGGGATTAAAAGAACATCATCTCCATTACTGACGTTATATTCCTTAAATGGTGCACTTTCATCCATTGTAACACCCCCAGATGATAAGTGAAAGTCGTTAGGATCTAAGGCGAAAATATTTCCAACTGTTCGTTTAATATCGCTTACTGGATTCCCATCATTTACAACAAGTTTTTGCTTCTTTTCCCCAGGACCAATTGTTGACATAAAATAAACAGAAATCTTTTTTCCTCCGGAAGGTCCGGAAGGGGTTTTAGATGCTGGAGTTTTTGATTTTAAACTAGGGGTTTTAATCTCTGTAAGTTCTAAATCCTCATCAAATTCATCAAAACTCATTCTTTATCACTCCTTTTTTTTAATTTTTTTAATTTTATTATTCTTATTTTAATGACGTTAAAATGATATTATAAAACTAATTGGAAAGAAAGTGAAGTTTTTTTCTATTTGATGTTATAAAATTAGTAGAATTTATGAATTTAAAAAATAGAAACAATAAATTTAATGTATCTCCAATTAATATATATAAAGTATATTAATTAGTCATAGAGAGAATTAAAAATATCAAAATCTGAGTAAATTAACTTGAGATAAGTATCTATAAATGTCCAATCCAAATAATGCGGAAAAAGTTATTTTAAAGTTAGTAGAGGAATATTTATCAAAAAAAACGTTCTTTTCGATTTCAGATATAGTCGTATTCATAAATAATCGTGTGAAATCATACCCTTTTGTAAATAAAGCTAAAATTGAAAATATTTTAAAGAAACTAACTAAACAACGTGAAATTATTCCTGGAACTAAACTAATGAAAAACAATATAATCGAAAATCCAACAAGAAAAGAGATCTTCAACTATATCAAGAAAAATCCAGCAATAAATATTAATGAAATTATGAAACAACTTAAAATTGGGAGTAATCAAGCATTATGGCATCTATCAGCTTTAGAAAAATTCCAATTTATTCGTTCCAAGAAAATTTCTAATCGAAGAATATTTTTCAAAACCGAGTCAAATTTAAAATTAGATAATATAAGATATTATCTCAGATTAGATATCGTTAAAGAAATAATTAAATTCATTGAAAAAGAAAAAAATGCATTAAAAATCACGGATATTGCAGATGGTTTAAAAAAGAATCATAATACAATAAAAAAATATCTGGATATTTTAGAAAATTTAAAATTAATAACAATTGAAAAAGAAAAAACTAGAAATTTATATAAACTAAATCAGGAAATGTATTCAAAAGTGTTAAAAATTGTTAAAAAGAAGTGATTTAATTTCCTTAAAATTCATACCAGACCATTTTAAATTATAAATATATCATTTTAATGTTGACTAAAAATTTGAAAAAAAGTACAATGAAAAGAAATATTATAATCGGTTGTTTAATAGCATTTTATGTTATTCTAGGTATAGTGTTTTTTCTATTTTTCACACAAACAGGTACAGGTTTGTATTTTGTATTCATAGTAATAGGAAGTGTCGCAGTCTTATCTACAGGTACAATTTATGCGGTTATTGAACATCTCGGCAATCAAGATGAACGAAAAATAGAAAAGAGATTTCAACCTAAACAAAAAACAGTTAAACGAATCCCTAGTTCTATAGAGAAAAAATCTGAAGATATTATTGAAAAATATTTTGAAGCTATGCCATATATAAAAGAATATATTGATTCAGATAAACCATATGAAGATATCCCTATAGTAAAAGATTTGATTTTTTCTACTATTAAACTGGGAGTTTTAAATAAAATTAATCTATTAAACCTAAATAATTTTGAAAAACTAGAGTTTCTAAGAGAATTACTTTATTATGATCATAAAGAAAGAAATATTCTTATTGAATCAATGTTGAGAAATAGAGATAAGGTTAGTGAAGAAGTAATATATACTCCCCCTGTTAAAAAAATTGAGATTGGAGAGGCTATCAGGACATATATTATTTCTTTAATAGAAACTGGAGAAAAGAGAAAGCTTTTAATTATTGATACTGCGGAAGAAATAAGTTCGATAAAAGAGAGAGCAGGAGAATTATTTGAGTATGATTTGAAAGATTTTCTTATATCCTCTGGAGGATTAATCTTAGAAGAAAACAAAAAAATAAAAGATTATGATATTACAAATGAAGATGAAATAGTTCTTATTCCTATTAAAAACAAAAAAAAGGAATAAAAATATACTCGTAGAATTAATAGAACCAATAGGTATATTTAAATAATTGGAAGGAACTTTTGTTTATATAGATAATCCAAGAATTTTTATATTATCTTGTAGAAATCTTAATTTAAACGAAATAAAAAAGAAAAAAATATAAATGTATTTTTTTTTTTACTCAACCTGCAGTACTAGCTGGAATTAAAAGAATATCATCCCCATTAGCAACATTATATTCCTTTAATGGACTATTTTCATCCATAGTTACCCCACCAGATGATAAATGGAAATCATTTGGATCTAATGCAAAAATATTTCCCACTGTTTGTTTAATATCGCCAACAATATTACCATCATTAACAGTTAGTTTCTGCTTTTTCTCACCAGGTCCTATTGTGGACATAAAATATATAGTAATTTTTTTTCCTGATGCTTTAGGTAATTTGATTGCTGGAGTTTTTACATCAATAGATTTTGCATCTATATCTTCAAGTTCTAATTCCTCACCTAAATCTTCATCCAATTCCTCATCAAATTCTTTATCAAAATCCATTATTTTCAACCTACATTTTTTAATATTAGTAGAATTCTAATAATATTGTATTATATTATAAGATGTTTTAAAGTTATTTAAATAAATTTTTAAGAAAAAAAAATACTTAATTTTCATTCCAATTTCTTTTTTTAATATAGATTTAGATTTTATATTAGAAGAAAAAATTAATCAAGTATAATTGTGATATATATTATGATGAAGGAAAAAGGTATAAAGGAAAAAACACCCTCTAAATATCAATTTATTGAAAATATACCTAAGGAAGAATTAGAACCTATTCCTAAAAAGAAGTTATTAAAAAAAATTCAGATAGAAACAAAAAAATTAAGTAAAGAAAAACAAGAATGGGAAAAAACTTTACATAATTTAGAGGATTATGATAAAAAAATTAAAGAGCTTGAAAGTAAAAGAAAAGAACAGGAACTTGAACTAAGAGATCTTTATAATAATCGTGAAAATTTACAAGACGAAATAAGTAAATTACATAAAGATATTGATGAAAAAGCTAAACTTCGTGATCAACTTTTAAGACATAAAGATGAAATTGAGATAGATAAGGAATATGTTGAGAAACAAAAACAAAAAATAGAATCCCAATTTAAAGACATTAAAACAAAAATTCCAGGGATGGAAAGGAAGGAAGATAGTCTTCAAAAAACTATTGATGATTTAGAAAATAAAGTGGATGATCTAAAAAATGAATTAAATAATCTCAACCGAGAAAAAAATAATTTGAATCGACAGATTAATAACCTTAAAAATAAAATATCTAAAGAAAAATATCGGATTGAAGATGAAAAAAGAAAAATAGCAGAGCAAAAAGAAAAAATTAGTTATGATCAAAAAAATTTAAATTTACAAAAAAATGCTATTGAAAAGAAAAAGGATGATCTTAATAAACATAGAGACAATGTAAACAATGAGTTAAGAGATATTCAAAAGAAGAAAAGAGCTGAAGAAGCTCGTTTTAAAGAATTGAGACAAAAAATCCCTAAAATGGAAAAAGAATATTATAATTTGGAAAATAAAGTGAAAAATTTCCAAGATAAAATAAATAGAATTAATAAGGAAAATAGAAAACTCCAAGCTCAAAAGAATCATTTACAAACAGAAATAAGAAATAAAGAACAACAATTAGCAAAACAAGAAAAAGATATTAATAAAGAGAAAAGTCTTATAAAACGCGAAAGAGAAAAATTAGATAAAGAAAAGCGTGATCTTATAAGAGAAAGACGAAATCTTCAAAATGAAATTAAAAAAATAAAGAATATCCCAAATAAAAAAATTAAATCAAAAACTCCTCCAAAATATAAATTCTAATTCTTTAATAATATTATGGACTTTCCTAAATGTATTGAAGGAGATTATATTGAAACAAGAGATGACAACCTCTTTTTTGATGTGAAAGGTCTTCTTCACCCAAATGACCGTAAAATATGTTTTTTAAGGTTTTATCCCGACTCTGCCGGCGATCGGATTAAAAATGATTTAAAATATAAAAAAATATATGATTTAGAAGAAAGATATAAATTTTTAAAAAAAAAATTCCCTAATTATCTTTTTATCTCTAAAGAAATAGATTTGGAGTTACAGGGAGTAAAACTTGAGGAAATTAAACAAATTTATACTCCAAGAGATTATTTTAAAAGATTAATAAAATATGGAATTTTAACTCCACTTGAAAGGAATTCTCTAGAACTCTGCCAATTAATTATAAATGAATGTGGAATTAAAAAAGAATCAGTTGGAATTTCAGGTTCTTGTATGATAGGTCTAAATAAGCCTGATTCTGATATAGATATAATAATATATGGTACAAACACAAGTTTAAAATTACAAAATAAGTTAGAATTACTCTTTAAAAAATCATCTCAATGTAGAAAATATACAATAAAAGAATATAAAAATCATTATAATTGGAGATTTGGAGGATCTAATATTGATTTTGAAGATTTTTTAAGAAGTGAAAAAAGAAAGCTACATCAAGGTAAATTCAATGGAATTGATTTTTTTATTCGGTATATTAAAAGCCCTAATGATTGGAAAGGAGATTTTTATGATTATAAATATAAAAATTATGGACGAGTTAGAATTAAAGCAAAAATATTAGATGATTCAGACTCTATTTTTACTCCATGCAGTTATAAAATTGAAGACATTAAAATTTTAGATCAAGATATAAAGAAAAAAAAAATTAATAGTAGAGATATAAAGGAAGTCTGTTCATTTAGAGGTCGATTTTGTGAACAAGCAAAAAAAGGAGAAAAAGTTCTTGTAGAGGGCAAGTTGGAGGGTGTTCAATTTAAGAATGATGAAGTTTTTTATCGAGTTTTATTAACCAATCAAGTTCAAGATAAAATGATTATATTGAATAATTAATTTCATTTTTTAACAAGTAATTTAATTAGATTAAACTTATTTTTTATCATTCCTTAAATACTAATAAGCATTATGAAATTGATTGAAAGATATAAAAAATCAATAGAATTAGATCCTAAAGACATCGATGCATGGATTAATCTGGCGGATGCTTATTATGAAGAGGAAGAATTTGAGAAAGCGTTAGAATGTTATGAAAAAACACTTGAATTTGATCCCTACGATGAAGAAGTATGGAATAATTTAGGATTAACCTATTCATATTTGGAAAATTATGATAAGGCAATAGAATGCTTCAAAAAGGCAATTGAGCTTAACCCTGAGGATAGTATAACTTTCTATAATTTAGCAAATATTTATGAAGATATGGGTGAAGATTATTATGATGATGCGATTAAATACTATAAAAAAGCTCTTGATTTAGATCCTGGTTATACTGAAGTTTTAAATAATATTGCATTAATTTATCGAGATAAAAAAGAATTTGATAAAGCAATTAGATATTATAAAAATGCCATTAAAATAAATCCAGATGATTCTATATTATTAAAAAATTTGGCAGTACTATTTTTTGATAAAGATGATTATGATAACGCTATACTTTATTATAAAAAAGCAATCGAAATAGAACAAGATAATGTAGAATATTGGAATGAGTTAGGTAATGTGTTTTATGATATTGATGAAATTGATAAAGCTATTGAGGCTTATAAAAAAGTAACTGAAATAGATGCAAATTATTATAATGCCTGGAATAATCTGGGTCTTATTTATCACTCTAAAGGAGAATTTGAAAAAGCAATTGAATGCTATAATAAAGCGATTAACCTGGAACCCGATGATGTAGTTTTATATTTTAACATGGGTCATTCATTAAATGAGTTGAAGAGGTACGATAAAGCAATAACATCCTTTAATAAGGCTGTTGAGCTTGATCCTCAATATTCACCCGGATGGAAAAGTTTAGGGATAGTATTTCACCTTAAAAAAGATTATAAGAAAGCAATTGTTTATTATAAAAAAGCTCAAGTATTTAATTATCTTGATCTTGATATATGGGAATACCTTGCTATTTGTTATAATAAATTGAATGAAATCGAAAAAGCTAAGGAATGTAACAAAAAAGTTATAGAGTTAAAAGAAAAATATGGATTAAATTAAATATTATACTTTAATAGATAAATCCTTTAATAATAAAGTTAAAATGAATATTTATAATGCGGATCTCCATATACATAGTCCTCATTCTATTGCGGTATCAAAATCACTAAATTTAGACACATTGCTCAAAACTTCTAAGAATAAAGGTTTAAATATTTTAGGGACTGGAGATATTTTACAACCAGATTGGCTAAAATATATGGAAAATAACCTCGTAAAAGATAATGATGGTGCATTTCATTATAAAGATGTATTTTTCATATTGCAATCTGAAATAGAAGATGTTGAAAGTATTCATCAGGTTGTATTTTTTCCAGATTTTAACTCTGTAAGGGAGGTTCAAAAAAAATTTAAACCGTATTCTAAAAATATTTTGGATGAATGGGGTGGCCGACCAAGAGTAAATTTATCTCCTGCTGAAATAGTTGACATTATAACAGATTCAGGAGGGATAATTGGACCAGCTCACGCATTTACTCCCTTTAAGGCAATATTTCGTCAAAATAAATTTGAAACTCTCGAAGAATGCTATCAAGATACCGAAAAAAAGATTAGTTTTTTAGAACTTGGATTATCTGCGAATACTGATTTAGCAGATCGATTAGATTGTTTAGGGGCAATTACTTTCCTAAGTAATAGCGATGCCCATTCTCAAGAACCTCGCTCATTAGGTCGGGAATTTAATAAATTTGACCTAGATAATCCATCATTTGAAGAGATATTACTGGGATTGGAAAGAAAAAATTCTCGCAAAACTATTTTAAATGTAGGACTTCACCCAAAATTAGGAAAATATTACAATATGTTTTGTAATAAATGTAGAAGAAGAATATTATTTAAAAAGGTTAAGAATAAACCAAATCTAATCTTTAATCAATATACTAAAAATCAAAATTTTATTATTTTTTTTACGAATAAACCTGATAAAGCTAGAAATGATTACATCAATCAAGTTGCTAAAAATAAAATGGTATGCCCTGCCTGTAAAGAAGAGTTGGGTAAAAATTATAAAATAAAATTAGGAGTTAGTGAAAGAATTGATGTTATTTCTCAATATAAAGAAACTAATCATCCCAATCATAGACCAAAATATATAAATGTTGTACCATTAATTGATATTATTCGGACAGTTAAGGGAATTAAAAGTCCAACCAGTAAAACTGTTTTAAATTCCTATAATAAAATTATTTCAACTTTAGGGTCTGAATTTGATATATTATTTGACTTACCTATCAATGAAATTAAAAAATTTGATAAAAATATAGCTGATATAATCGGAGCGGTGAGAAACAACGCTATCGAATATACTCCTGGTGGTGGAGGCACTTATGGAGAAATTAAACTTGAGATATAAAGGAATGATTTTTGAATAAAAAACTCTAAAAAAATTGTATAGATTTTAAGATTTTAGATTTTAAACTCTAAATCTAGATTTAATAAATCTCCACATTTATTACATGCCATCCAATCAAAAACTTTTAGTGCTACTACCATTAATTCTAGATCTTTTCGAGGAAATTGATTTTTAAACTTTTTATTAAAATTACATGAAGGACAAGTAATGATAGCTCGAACTATAATAATATTTTCTTTCTGCTCCGAGCCACTCAGAGACTTATCTGAAGTTTTAGAATATTTATCCGTTTCCATAATTAAAGACTCTTAACACATTATTTATGAAAATTTAGACTTATAAATATTAGTTAATGGTCTATATAAATTCTTCCAACACGAACAATTTTATTTATGTTCACAATATATTATGCTAAATAATAGATGATAATAGGTAATATATATATTAAAATGGGGAAAAAAATTCCCCATCTTTATTTTCTAGGATGGAATGGAGGATGGAAATTACAGATTTAATGGAGGAATTATTAATTTTAAAATTTTCAAATATTTATAATTAATTTTATTCTCATTTGATCTTAATAATATGCAAGTATTATTAGAACAATATAATATCTACATATTATAAAAAAAATGATAATAAAGAGAATTTAAAAATATATAATCTATAGAATAATAAATAAAAAATAAAATTACTTGAGTTACTTTTAATGCCAAGATCGTTTGTACTGAAAATTATTATCATGGGAGATGGAGGAGTAGGCAAAACAACGTTACTCATTAGATATATGGAAGGAAAGTTTGTAAATGATACCAGTCTAACAATCGGAGTTCAATTTTATTCAAAAAATGTAAAAATTGGAAATGACAATGTTACACTCCAATTATGGGATTTTGCGGGCCAAGATCAATTTAGATACATGTTAAAAGATTATGTTATTGGAGTTAAAGGTGCTATTTTAATGTTTGATTTAACTCGATTTCAAACACTTGGAAACTTGGAAGAATGGATTAATCTTTGTAGAAGAGACAATCCGGATCTTCCAATTATTCTTATTGGTGGAAAAGCCGAATTAACTAATGATATTACGATTGAAGATAACTACCCTTTGCAACTCATAGAGGAATTGAACCTTTTTGATTATATTAAAGTCTCTTCCAAAACTGGAAGAAATGTTAATGAAGCATTTGAGACCCTAGTAAAAAAAATAATGTCACGTGTATCTTATTAAAAATTTTATGAAGATTAATTTGACTATTTTAATACCTTTAACTCAAATTTGTAATATTGGAAAAAAAATAAAGATTCTTTAAAAAATATCTAATATATTTTATGTAATTAAGTCTAAACTTATTAAAATAAATACTCTTTTTTAAATTCTTTAAATATAAAAATTTCAATTACATAAATAAATAAAAGTTATATACTGGAACACTATGAATTATTTAATTAAGAGATTATTTTAATGAATTTTAAGATTTAAAAAAAAAAAATATTTATAAAATATGAATATATGGATTTTAGATGATAATGGATTGTGTCTATTTTATAGATCTTATCTAGATTTAAACATCGATGAGCTTTTAGTTTCTGGATTATTAGCTGCTTTAAATCAATTTATATTAACTCAATTTAAACAATCAATAGAATCAATTGATATGGCAGGTTTAAGATGGATTTATTTAACAGATGAAGAGTTCAATCTTATTTTTGTAGCCTCAGATACAAAAGATATGAATGCGGAGATTATAAGAGCCCGATTAAGCGTATTTAAAGAATCATTTATCAAAGAATATATAAAAAATAAAGATAATTGGACAGAAAATTTTAAGGGCGATGTTAGCATTTTTGATCCTTTTAATATTGTATTTGATAAATATTGTTCTCAATGGACAGAAGCAGAAGATTTATCTACCTTCGCAAAATTTTTTGACTTATTAGGAGTTATTCAACAATTATTAAATCTAATAAAAAGAGTTGTTGAGGTTCATATTACAGGAAAAAAAAAAGAAAATATCCTTTGGAATATAGAAAACTTATTTGAAAATCTTAGAAAAAAAAAAGAAATTAAAGATAATCCAGAATTAAGTAAGATAGAATTTTCACGAGATTTTGGTTTTAATATTCTTAGCATTAATCTGCCTAGTTGTGATACGCATATCGTTAGAAACCATATTGTATTTCTCATTCGAGAGGTTATAAAAATAGTTAAAAATGAAATCGGTCATGGAAAAAGCTTTGATTTATTCAGTGAAGAAAAAATCTTCGAATATGTCTTTAATAACATTGTCTTATTGAAGAAACTTAATTTAGATGTCCCATTACTCCAACTATTCTTGTTAAAGTAAATATTTTGGGTAAGATCTCATAGACATAACTGTCGTAAAAACTATTAAAATCAACTTAAATTAATTTAATTAACTGATAAAACATTTTATAGAAAATTGAAAACAACGAAATTACCTATTAGTATTGTTGCTGGAATTATTATTATTTTAACAGATATATTTTCTCTAAGTATTTCTCTTATATTAATTCCTCCTCCCTATAATCCTTTAACTAATATGATAAGTGATTTAGGACATCCAAGATTAAACCCTAAAGGAGCAATATTTTTCAATTTAGGATGTATCGTGATGGGAATTACAGTTATCTTTTTTTATTTTGGTTTTTACCAATGGTATCTTAAAGGAAAATGGGATAGACTCTTTTTAAAGATCATCCAAATTTTTGGCATGATTTCAGGAACATGTTTATTAATGTTAGGTGTATATCATGAAGGATATATGCCAATTCATGGTTATTGGGCAGTAGCATTCTTTATCTTTAATATGATCAGTATGATGCTGGGCAGTATCTATTATTATAGAACACCAGGCTCAATAAAAGTAATCGCTTTATATGGATTTGTCGCAAGTCTTATTAGCCTTTTCTTTCTTTTTCTCTCCTTTACCCCTTTATTAGAATGGCTGACAGTCATTTTTTGTGTTGGTAATGTTGGTTTAACGATACTTGGAATGTTAAAGGTCTATAAAAAAAGTAAGAAATAATTTTTTTTCTTTTTGAAGATAATACCCGAGTATTACTCTCATATATTATTCAAATCATATTCCTATGAAATAGAAATAATCAAAACTTTAGAGGATATGAATTTGAAAAATGTAGCTGAAGGAGTGAATTCTCCCGATAATATAACATCAGATTCGCTAGTAAGTTATAGATTTAAGAAATTATCGGAAATAAATCAAAAAGCCTATCCAAATTCTCTTTATGATGATGAACAATATTTATCAGATTTAGTGAAAATATTAAAAGCTAGATCCTTAGTTGTTGGCATAGGTGGAGCTGGAAATAATACAATCTCAAGGCTAGAAGAAATGGGCTTAAAAAATGTCGAAACACTAAACATTAATACAGACGCAAATGATTTATATTATTCTAACTCAAAACAAAAAGTTCTAATAGGTAAAGAAAGATGTAATGGTCTTGGTTCGGGAAATGATCCCTTTATTGGTTTAGATGCGGCAATAGAAGATACTGATCGGTTAAAAAAAGCATTAAATGCTGATATCATATTCTTAACCTGTGGCTTAGGAGGGGGTACAGGTACTGGAGCTGCGCCTATAATTGCGAGAGAAGCAAAAAAAAATAATGCAATAGTAGTTACATTTTGCACGATTCCTTTTAGGTCTGAAGGGCTTCAGAGAAGGATGAGAGCTAAAACAGGGCTTGCTCAACTTGCAGAATACTCTGATACTCTAATACCCATACCAAATGATAACCTTTTAAAAATTATTCCTAATGCTCCAATATTAACTTGTTTTAAAGTAATGGATGAAGTACTTACAAGAACTATTCGGGAAGTTTTGAATACGATTAATGGCTGTGGCTTAGTTAATGTAGATTTCGCAGATGTTAAACGTATTTTTCAAAAAACGGGAGAATATCCCTCAGGAATAATTGGAGTTACTGAGTCATTTGGGAAATCCCAAGATTTGATTAAAAAAGCAAAGCTGGCTCTTCATAATCCTCTTTTAAATCCTGATACACAGCAAGTTGATAATTGTTTAGTCTCCATTTCAGGTAATCATCGCCTTTCATTATCAAAAGTAGATAAAATCCTCACAACCATCTCAAAAGAAGTCCCTGAAAGTGCTAAAATTAAATTTGGAACTAATATGGTTCCAGATTTAGGCTCTAAAATAAGAATAATGGCATTAGGAAAAGGCCCCATATCTCCTTATGTAAGGACTGCGGTTGATTCTCAAAATTAAAATTCAATTCTTATGTTTTCGAATTTTAAGGATGAAATATTTAAGTTCTATTAGGTTTTTTAGATTTATCTTTGCGTTAATTCCCCCGATTGGAGCTAAAATTTCATCATAAATATTATAAGCAATATCATCTAGGATTTTTTCAAGGTTCTCAGGATTTGTCTTAGAGAACCTTAAAACCTTATAAAACTTATAAGTATTAACAATATCGGATAAATCTCTCTTAGACTTTGAGTTTATTGCTAAAACAGACCTAAAATATTTCTTTTTGAAGCTTTCCTCTTCGACACATGCAAGTAGATGATATTTTAATAATTCAATGCTTTCATCTGTCATTAGGTTAAAAATAAATATTACTGCTGAGGACCCTTTTATATATGTTTTATATAAAAATCGGAATTCTTTATCTGTACTTAAAATCCAGAGTTGTGAAAGGACTTGCTTTTTATCTATTTTTAAATCTTTTCTATATAATTCCATTCCTAGGGTTGATATATAATTTTTGCTAAAATTACTTTTAAGTTTACATAAATCTATAAAGTATCTCCCTAAATCTTTTTCTCCAATTATACATATCTTTATATATGCTTTTACTAATATTTTAATAAAATAATCTAAAATTTCAATGGAAACTTTTGTATTTTTCAGCTCATTATCAGAAATCAGAATTAATTTCTTATCTTTTAGATAGATCTCATGCTTCTTATTATCCATCCATAATTTTTGTCCCGATTCAATTATAAAATCATCATATTTTGGAAACAATGTTGGGGATCTCTAAATTCTTTTATTCTTCTAGTTATATTAACACTTAACATTTATTTCTATTTAATCATTATCATTTTTTAAGTTATGAAATTAGTGTTAAGAAGGGATTTTTATGAGTAAAAAAATGTTAAAAATGCCAGAGGATGATTTGAGGAAAGAAATTCGAGAATTTCTAAATAAAAGAAAGGTGCTCGTATTATGTACGTGTAGTAATAACATTCCTCGTGCCACTCCAATGGATTTTTACATGGAAAAAAATTAGGATAATTTTAATATTTATGTAGGTCCTGCTCCTGGAAGAAAAGTTAAGAATCTTGAGGAAAATCCAATTGTTAGTATTGGTATATATACACCAATGGATACGGGGAAGATACAAGGGATGCAAATTACCGCCTCTGGAAAAGATAGGTTAATTTTAATGAAAGAGGGAGATGATGGATTTGAATATGCTCAAAGAATTGTAAGAGGTAAAAGAAAATTGTTATTAAAAATAATACCTGAAAAAATTGAGCTGCTAGATTATGATTTTATAAAAAAAGGTTATTCTAGGCTTCAATGGATTGAAATCTATATTAAAAAAAAGAAGTAAGAAATATGAAATTAATTTTAAGCTAATTCTTGAACCAGTAAGGAGCGTTTATGGTAATATTGTGTCATACCAGAGGTTTTAAAAAAAAATTGATTAGTTCCCGTAGGATTAGAAAGAAATCTCCAATACACTTGCACGTTATAAGTACCCTCAGAAAGTTCTTTAGTCATGTACTCTATAGTGAATGGAAAATAAACATTTTTATATGAAAGTAATCCATCAGGTTCATGGTGTCTTATTCTAATAGTTCGATTTCCTGCATCTTCTACGACTACACTGATTAATACTTCCATAAAACCTGTGAAAGTATCCTCCATACCAAATCCACCAACTCCAGTAAATGACACAAGTATCTCTGAATCTTCATTAATAGAAATTTCCAATTCTGTATCGTCAACCATACTCCAAGTTGTCTCAGCATCGGTTATAAGTGCTTCACTATCAAATTCTTTGTAAATCGTCTGAATTATATGTTGATCTTCATCTTTAGTTTCCTTCAAAGAGGGATACATCAATGGTAAAGCAAAGATTGAAAAACCTCCGAGTAAGACAATAAAAAGTAAAGAGTTCCCTATAATTCTTAATGCTGTATTTTTTTCTTTTTGTTTTCTTTTCATTTTTTAACACAAAAAGATTAATTCCTAAATTTTGTGTATATTTAAATGATATTTCTTAACTAATAAAATTACGCACTTCCCCTCCAAGTTGTAATTCCATGCGGTTTATCACATGATCTAAGCTCTGTCGATTCAAGCTC
>JAEOTJ010000208.1 GCA_016839905.1 Promethearchaeota archaeon
AATTTTGTTTCATTCATAAAATAGAATAGTTAGACAAAAGAAATCGAGGATGAAATAATGTCGGAAAAAAGTATTTAAGAATTTAAATTAAATTTTAAGAAGAATCAATAACTTATAAACTCAAGAAATTTTAATAAATGCAACATAACAAGACTGATAAATATTTGGCGTTCCATTGAAAAACTAAAAAATATATTAGTTTAAAAATGTTGATTTTGAAGGAGTAATGATACTTGAATCGGTTATGATCTTGAATAAAGAATCGCGGATATTGTTTTTTCTGAGAAAGCACCAAAAAGATGGGGCGGTGTATTTCAAGGACTTGGTTCGGCTTGTTGGACTATCGAAGGGATGGATGACCTCCATATTGAACGAGCTAGGGGAGAATGGGCTGATAACCTCTTCAATGGAAGGGAAAAGAAAGAAATATATGATAACCGAAAAGGGTTTAATGGGCGTCATCAACGCCTTGGAGGTTGTGCTAAATGAAAGGGAAATAAGTAAGATTAACTTAAAATAAATAAGATTTTTTTCAACAAGGGTTAAAATATGACCTTAGATGGGAATAAAAAACAACTTTTAAATAAACATGACTCTTAATATTTAATAATTAAACTCAAAGGGAAAAGAAATGAAAAAGCAAAAAAAGGGATTGATTTTTATTTTTATAGTCGCGCTCTATTCGAGCATTTTTGCTTCAATTTCTACGAATTCAGAGAAAGCTCCTATTGTAAAGCATAAACCTTTAGATATAAGAACGGCAGCTACAAAAGGTTATGAGTCAGAAATATACATTACTTGGGGTGGTGCTAATTATGATAGTGGAACCGATATTATTTTAGATGGTTCGGGAAACATTTATATTACAGGATATACTTGTAGTTTTGGTGCGGGGGATCGTGATGCATTTATTGCAAAATATGACAGTTCAGGTAATTTGTTATGGGATGAAATTTGGGGGAATAACGATTTTGATTCTGGGCATGGTATTGCATTAGATGGTTCGGGAAATGTATATATTACTGGAGATAATTCAACCGCGTATGGAGATTCGAATGTTTTCATTGCAAAATATGATACTTTAGGAAATTTCCTAAAGAACATCACTTGGGGCGGAAGCCATCTTGATTATTGTTATGATATTGTTTTAGATGTTTCGGAAAACATATATATTACAGGAGGGACTAGAAGCTTTGGTGCGGGAGGTGAGGATGCTTTCATCGCAAAATATGACAGTTCAGAGAATTTATTATGGAATGAAACTTGGGGAGGTAGTAATGATGATACGGGTTTAGGTATTGCTTTAGATGGTGCAGGAAATATTTATATTACAGGACGCACTTATAGTTTTGGTGGGGGATATTGTGATGCGTTCATTGCAAAATATGATGGTTCGGGAAATTACTTAATGAATATGACTTGGGGTGGCACGAATAATGATGAGGGAAAAAGCATTGTGGTTGATGGTTTAGGAAACATATATATCACGGGAGATGCTGAAAAAGTCGGTTTAGGTCATTCTTATGCATTTATTTTAAAATATGATAGTTCTGGAGATTTGTTATGGGATTATAAAGATGAGAATCTTTTCGATGGTGGACAAGGAATTGCATTACACGGTTCAGATATATATATCACCACAAGGATTGCTAATATTGGAGCAGGACGAGATGATGTTTTTGTTGGAAAATATGATAGTTCAGGAAATTATGTAAGAGGCATTACATGGGGTGGCACGGATACTGATGTGGGAAAAAGTATTGTGGTTGATGGTTTAGGAAATGTATTTATCACGGGGCGAACTGAAAACTTTGGTGCAGTAAATTTTAATGCCATCATCGTAAAAAATCCTTCTAATATAATTTACCCGAGCAATGATGATACCCAAGAGTCAAATCCTAACCTTGATTTAATCCTTCTAATTGGTCTATTAATCATTATTTCAGTCAGTGCTATGATTTCTTTAACACTGTTTTTGAAAAAAAGAAGTCAATCCATTTTATGGTACAAGATGAAAAAAAAACAAAGAAAAAAGACTAAAAGTCCTGTAAAAAAGCCTTATTATTATAAAAATGCTGCTATAATGAATAATAGATACCGCTTACATGAAGGCCAACCCTTTTTTCCCCAAATAAGTTTAAATATAGGCGTTTATTGTGGCTCTTGTGAAACTCAACACTCAATTTCAAGAAAACAATTTGATCGGTTCATTTGTAGTAAATGTGGGAATAAATCATTTAATATAGGGTATTTTTGTAGAAAATGTAACTGGATTTATCCCCTTTCCGTGAAGGAATTTATTGAACTTAAAGAGCCTGAAAATCTAAATTGTTCTAAATGTGATAGCATGAGGGAGTTATTAAAACTATGAGAAGATTCTTTCTTTTATTCTTCTTAAATCCTAAAACATCATTTAAATTTCAATAAATTTATTAATTTACATAAAGAATATAACTTAGTTTAACAAAAAAAGATGAGATTCTATGAATAGAAAAATCATTATTATGTTGTCTTTATTTATGGGAGGATTATTTTTTAACCTCATTTCGCTTGATTTAATGGAGCTCGATGGATCAAAAGTCGATTCTGTAAGGGAAGATTCAATTTTGAATCAAAGGATTTTGGATTTAAAAGATTCAGGCTATTGGAACCTCACGGGTTCTCCTATTCTGATAGATGACACGGATCCTGCGAATAGCTGGAGCAAAGCTGCCGCTACTGAACCTTGGTGCAATGGAACGGGAACGTGGGATGATCCTTACGTGATTGAAAATGTGACAATGAGCGGTTCGGGCTCTGGTAAGGGCATAGAAATAAAACACTCCAATAATTCCTATTTTATCATTAGAAACTGTTCTGTTGATAATTTTCAGTATGGCATCAAGTTATATAATGCAAGCAATGGATTATTAATAGATAATAATTGCTCAAAAAATACATTTTGTGGCTTTTATTTAGAAAAAATTATGAATTGTAGTCTTAAAGGAAATATTGCTAATTTAAATGGCGGTGAGGCAGAGAATTACGGAATAGGAACATTTTTAGACGATAGTTCTTTTAATTTCATTTCTGAGAACATATTTTCAAAAAATGTCGGTATCGCTGAAGCATTGGGATTATTTTTGATCGGTAATAATAATACAATTTTTAATAATACCCTTAGTGAAAATAGAGGCATTGGACAAGGTATTTTTTTAGGGAGAGGCTGGGGAATAAGAATGGGCTCTTCAAATAATTTTAACATTTCTAAAAATATGTTGTATAATAACTCTTATTGTGCTATAGAGATTTCTGAAGGTGAAAATGGCACATTATCGGAAAACATTATGAATGGGAGCGGAATAAACTTATATGAACCTTCTTTAAACACATATATTATTGAAGAAAATAATTTAGTAAATGATAAACCCGTGCTTTTTTATATGAATCTATCAGGTCTCGTTTCCGATAATTTCTCAAACGCAGGACAGATTATCTTGAAGAATTGTAATGACTCGCTCATATCTGGATTAAATATTTCATTTGCGACTGTAGGTCTATATGTAGAAGATGTTTATAACATAACAATTAAGGATTCTTTAATCTCAGATAATGCAGATTGTGGAATTACCTTATTTGGTAAAAATAATACCCTCATTAATAATATAATGATAAACAATGCTTATGGAATGAGACTATATAACAATGATAATTGGATTATTAATAATACCATATCTTTAAGTATTTTTTCTGGATTATATATAGAAGATAACAACACACACGTTATCAATAATACAATTTCCAGCAGTAGACAAATGGGAGTGAGCTTGCGAATAACATCAAGCAATAACACGGTTTATAATAATGTCATTTCTTTCAATGGTATTCATGGAATTGAAATGGGAGGGTTCAACCATACGGTCAAAAATAATACATTTAGGAATAATAAAGTAATTGCAATAAGACTACACGGGAGAAATAATACCGTCATCAACAATAACATTTCTTATAATAAAGGAGGTATCCATATAGATTTTTACAAGTATTGGGATAATGCAAATGGTAATTTGATTAAATCAAATCTAATAAGTTATAATAATGAAACAGGCATTAGGATCAAAGATTCTCATGAGTGGAATCGCATTTATCTAAACATTTTCATTGAAAACGGCCTGAATGCATTTGATAATGGCACCAATAATAGTTGGGACAATGGAACCATTGGAAATTATTGGGACGATTATGGTGCCAGAGGAGGTATGGATGTGAATGATGACTTGATTGGAGACATTTATTATAATGTAAATGGTTCTGGAAATGCTAACGACACGATGCCGATCTGGGATGATGGCCCGGATCAGATTCCTGATGTTACTATTAACTCTCCTAAAAACAACGATGGTTTTGGGAACCAAGCTCCAACTTTCGATGTGACCATTATAATTTCAGATTTTAACGCTTCTTGGTATACCCTTTATAATGGAAGCATTTGGTCTATTAATTATACTTTTTCTGGCTCAACAGGCTCGATAAACCAGACGGCTTGGGACTATGCAGGCGTTGGAGTCATAACCATATTTTTTTATGCTAATAGTTCTAAAGGATATGTTGGGTTTGACAGCGTGAATGTTATTAAAGATCTTATGGACCCTACAGTGAATATTCTATCCCCGCAACCCTATGAGCTTTTTGGAAATTCTGCTCCCGCTTTTATTGTAGAAATAAACGATACTAATCTTGATGAAATGTGGTACGAGCTTCCGGGAGGTATTAATAGGACTTTTTTAATGAATGAAACTTTCAATGGTGGAGAATGGGGCACGTTACCAAATGGTACTGTAACAATTTGGTTTTACGCAAATGATTCTGCGGGAAATGAGGCTTCTGACTCTGTCGAGGTGAGAATTGACGTACTTGCTCCTAATATAATTATCAATACTCCTAACAACTTATCATTTTGGTCAGATCGCTTATCAATCAATGTTTCCGTCTTTGATCCTAATAATGATTCCATTTGGGTCGTGATTAAGGGAGCCATCATACCACTTGTGAATAATATAGATGTGATCTTAAGCGGTGTTTTTTGGAGTGGGCTTGATGATGGTCCCATTCAATTATTTTTCCGTGCTAACGATACATTAGGAAATTTAAACGACACTTACTTGATAATCATTAATAAAGACACCTTAGCTCCCGAAATTGATATCAATTCGCCTTCCGATAATCAACTTGCAATCGAGGATCCTCCGAGTTTTGTCATAGAAATTAATGAAGCTAACTTGCATTCAATGTGGTATTCTCTCAACGGGGGGGAAAATCATACTTTTGTCTCAAACAGCACCATCAATCAAACCGCGTGGCTAACTTTATGGACCTCTCTCTCGGATGGAGATCTCATCAACATCACGTTCTACGCAAACGACTCTTTAGGGCATCTTGGAGTTAATTCAGTTTTAGTGAAGGTTTATAAACCCGTAGAATCCGATGGCGATGGTGGCGGTGATGATGAGTTTGATTTGATCGAATTCCTCACTTCCCCGGGAGGTTTGATAATGATAGGAAGCGTGGCAGGGGGATCTGCTGCCGTGATTGCCATAATGTTCAAGAAAAAGAAAGGGTACAAGTCTTCCGAGAAAGCAAAGCAAGAAATTGAAAGATTATATGGAATTTAAATAATAAAATGAGTGAAACATTGTTTATTAAGGTTAAAAGAAGGTACCAAGTAATTGACAAATAAAAAGTTATCGTGGATTTTCGGGTTCATTGTATTGAGCGTTTTCCTAAGCGTGTTTTCCAACTCGAGTGAGGTAAAGATGACCGGAGGGGATGCTCGCGATGGAGCACCTCAAATCAAGGCAAGAAATGAAAAAAAAATAAAAAGTGCAGAATATTGGGAATTAGACGGCATACAAATCAACGATTTTGGTGCTGGAGATTACACTTGGGAAGGGGCTGCTGCTGAGGATTGGTGTAGCGGAGCAGGAACTTGGGGCGATCCTTATAAAATTGAAAACGTCACATTTGACGGTAAGGGTACATCTGCCCCCCTAAGAATTCTTAACTCCAAGACATATTACATCATTAGAAATTGCACGCTCTATAATTCTGCATATGCAAGTAATTATCCTATTGGAGGAATTGCCTTGTATAATGTTTCAAACGGGAAGATTATTGAAAATGAATGCATGTTTAATGAGCAACATGGTATCAGTATAATAGATGGGAGCAATAACAACACGATAGAGAGGAATAATGCAAGCTATAACGATCGTGATGGAATTTACATTAGAAAAAGCATTAACTGCACGGTAAAAAATAATAACTTAACTCATAATGATATTGGCGTTTTTGCAACTGTGGGCAATGATACGGTTATTGAAAATAATGTGATAAATAGTAATGAGCATTATGGAATTGGTTTTACTTCTTCGGTTAAGGTTAATGCATTAAAAAATAATCTGAGTAATAATAATATTGGAATCTACCTTTATAATTCTAATAATAGCACTATAATGGACAATAAACTGAGCCATAACAAGTATCTTGGAATTATCATGTCCTTCTCTGATAACAACATTATCAAGAAAAACAACCTTTATAATAACACAGACTTTGGAATGGAGCTTATTGGTTGCGACTACAATCTCATTGAAGAAAACACCATTACAGATAACGAATGTGCCATTGATTTAGACGGGTCGAATTATAATACCGTCATTAATAACATCATACTCCGTAATACAAGATGCATCGTGGAATATGATTGTATTGGAAATACCATCACGGGGAATACATGCGGAAATCATGAAAAAGAAGAAGAAAGCGCACCCTCGGATGACTTAGATACCCTCATCCTTCTGGGGCTGGCAATTGCGGGAGGCTCAATATTGATAATCTCAATTGGGTATTTCGTCAAACACGACAAGAGAAGATGAAAAGCTTAACTAAATTTCTTTTATTTTAAATTAATCTTCCGTATTTCCTCTTCATTTAAAGCAAACTCCAAGGCGTTGATGACTTCCATTAATCCCCTTTCAGTTATCGCATATTTTTTTCTTTTTCCATCCATCGAGGATCTTATTAATCCTTCTTTTTCTAACTTGGTCAAGATGGACGACATCCAGCCTTTTGAGAGCCCTACAAGTTGGGCTAAGTCTTCAAAATGCACCTGCCCGCCCTCTTGGCGTTTTCTCAAGTAAAACAATATCAATGATTCATTGTTCAAGATCACGTGAGGTTTAAGCATTTATCATTCCTTCCAAATTTACATTTTTTAACTGATATATTTTTAATCTGACATTGATTTATAAAGAAAAAAATAGAGGTGAACTGGATTAAATCATTTTTCTACTCTTTATCTTCAAAATCGCTCCTTAATTGTTGATATAACGCTATAGCGATCCCAAAAGGCATTGCTAAGGTTAATTTGCTCGTCTCCCTTTTTTCAGTCAATATTAATTCATAATTCTCGTCATCCTTTACAGAGTTTATCTTTTCCAAGGTTTTAATGAATATATCTTGCTGAATTTTTCACACTCTCCTAATATTTTTCTTAAATAGGGGATAACAGGTCTCCTTTCCTTTATCCATCATGAAATACGCATTATTAGACACGGGCATATAATCCATTGTATCGCAAGTGCGAACAATCCCATGTACCTGGACTTTCTTTTCAAATTTTTTTATTATTTTATTATTAACCTTTATTATCATCACTTTTCATAATTTATTACTATTGTAGGCATAGCGCACCCGAATACTACTCATACACTATATGACATTTATTTTATTTAAGTCTTTATCTTTTTTATACTAAAAATATTAAAGAAAAAGTAAGATAATGAGTTATATATGAACTACTAGAATACCACAGAGAGGTTAAAAGACTCTTATATCTATCAAAATTTTTATTACATTAGAAACCTATCTTTATATCATGCCTGATGATTATATTACAATATCAATTCCTAAGAAATTAATAGAAAAAATCGATAATGTTATTAATTCAAAGGAATATGGATATACAAGCCGACCAGAGTTCGCGAAGGAGGCCATTAGAGAAAAGTTAAAATCGTTAGGGATGTTGATTGAATAATAAATAAATATCTTAATGGTTTAATTTGTAAAAATTTGAATAGTTATATAGAGTATCTTAACTCATCAAAAACATTTTAATAACTTTTTTAGTAGGGACTAATTCAGTGGTCTTAAATTTTGAAGTCCTCTTATCTCAGTTATTTCGCTATGGCTGAATTCTAATATTCCTAACTTTTTTAAAAATGCAATCATACCATTTTATTTACCATCATAAAATTATTTAATCAATTATGAATTGACCATTCAAGTACATTGAAGTAATGCGATGAGATAAAACCCATTCCTTCCCAAATTGACCCCAATATTGTTTGAACTGGTCATTCGATAAGAATTTGCAATCATACTCTCTTACTAACTTGAGAATGAATATGTCTGCTGTTCTTCCTGCCGGTGCTTGATGCACTATCCCTTTTTCCACCAGTCGTTCATAATAAGCGGTATTATCCATTTGATACCTTTTTGAAGCGTCTAAAATTAAGAGGGGACGGTAACCCTTTAATAATAAAGTGCCGCCTAATTTTATGATGTTTGAAACCTTGAGCTTCCTGTTATAGTCCAAGTCATCATATAGGATATTGGAGAGATCCACGAGCAAGGGCATATTAGCACGAGGATTGTAATTTTTATGCCTTGAGCGGTCAACAGAATGATCTTTAATCATGAATAAAAAAAATATCCAATTTATTTAAAGAAAAAGTTTTCAAAAAATGGTTTCAGATGATTTAGAAATTCAATTTATAATTTTGGGATCATACTAAATTCAGTGATGGAAGGATGGAAGATAAAGTTAAAAATTGCAAAATTAAAAATCATCCATTAATTTATTTCTTTTGGAGATTCTCACGGCAATATTCCACGCAGAATTCACCGTCAAGATAATTAGCATCATAAGGATTTATAAGAGACTCGAATATATCGGGGGGAATTTTATTGTTCTCAAGTGATACTCTTCGTAATTTTTCTAGATTTTCAAGCCCCTTGACCTCTGAGATTTCATTTTCACTTAAATATAATTCCCGAAGGTTTTCAAGCTCGTTCAATCCTTTCATTTCTTTAATTTTATTCTCAAATAGACGAAGTATTCTAAGATTTTTCAAGTCATCCAATCCCTTGATCTCTGAAATGTGATTATTTGTTAAAAATAAATGTGTTAAATTAATTAATTTGTTCAATCCCTTAATTTCTTTTATCTGATTATGTGAGAGATATAATTTTTCCAAGTTAATTAATGACTCTAGTCCATCAATCTCTATAATTTCATTTCTTGAAAGTTCAAGAATTTTTAATTGTGCATTATCATTAAGACCTTCAATTGTAGTGATTTTATTTTCATTTAATATCAATCTCTCCAAATTAATGAGATTATTTAATCCCTGTATTCTTGAAATCTTATTTTTATAGAGATCTAAGACTTTCAAGTTCTTGCATTTTTCCAAACCTTCTATGTCAGTTATCTTATTAAAACTAAGATCTAAATTATCTAACTTAATGAGTGAATCCAATCCCTTGATTTCAATAATTTGATTTCTATTTAAGTATAAATATTTTAAATTGAATAAGGCGTCCAATCCCTTGATTTTTGTTATCTGATTATGACTAAGATTTACTAATTCTAAATGTGTAAGTCTATCTAATCCTTTAATTTCATTAATTTGATTATTATAAAGATCCAATTGTTTCAAGTTAGTAAGGGCATCCAATCCATTGATCTCCTTTATTTCATTATGTTTAAGATAAAGAACTTCTAAATCCTCAAGATCTTCCAAGCCTTCTATTTCACTCATCTTTAAAGGCTTTATTTTAGTTATACGTAGCATTTTATCCTTTACCTCAAATTCTTGACCTTTGTAAAAAACCGATTTCATCATTATTATATTTTTTTTATGATATTTATATCCATCTTTCCATCACTGAATTTGGTACGCGATCATAATTTTTTCTTTTAATACTTATATTTTTATTAGGAATATAATGACAAAACAAGAATTAATTTGCAGGATTTTCTACAAGGATAATAAAGAAGGAGATATAAGGGAAATTATAGGCAAAGTAAAAAAAAATCAACTTTTCTCACGTATCAGTCAGTTCATTTACATTAAGAATGGTCAAAAAACGACAATCTACAAGGGAGACATTACCGCAATTGTATTAATGAAGGAATACAAGCACTTGACGATTGATGAGTTAAACTTGGCGTTTTACGAGGATCTTTCCAAGTCGTCTTTTCAAGTTAATTGAGTGAAACAGTGTTAATTAAGGCTAAAAGAAAAAAACACCATGTTTAAATAAAATAAGTAATAATAGATAATATGAGGAGGTTTCAATATCCCGAAACATTCTAAAAAAAAATGACTCCTGTTACACCCTGGATTTTTGTCTTTTGGTTAGTGTAAGAAATTACACTCTGATTTCGCCCTCCTCCCCCTATTTTATTTCTAGACCTTGTATTGAGGTCAAGTGGCAGGAGTCACCTTTTTCTATCTAACCATATCATTCTTTTTAATAATTATTAGTGTTAGATTTAAATCCCCATTAAAAACCCGTCACTAAAAAATAAATATTGATGATTCTTAAATAATATTAGTAAGGATTATGACTTAAATAGCATTGAAATTACCTATTATTGTAAAGAATAAGATTTTCCCTAATAGACAATGGCGCTACATTCTAAGGACTTTAAATGTCAGAAATGTGGAAAAAAATTCAAAAGCCAAAACGCTCTGGATCAACATTGTCGAGATAAAGGATGCAAATCCTTTAGATCTGAACCCATTGTTAAATGTAAACAATGTAATAAAACTTTCAAGACAAAAGATTCTTTAACTCAACACATCAATACAAAACATATCAACATTAGTGCTGAGATAAATGAAAAAATATTAAATGCGAAGAACCTTTTCAGCTCTCCAATTATAATTAGAAAAAGAAGCGAAGATTTAATAAGTGAAGTCTCTGGATTCAAATGTCCGCATTGTGGGTGTGAAAAAGCCGTTTATAATACCTCAAGTGCTCCCTTATATTCAAAACGCACTCATCTATTCATAATATGCTCGAATTGTGGAAAAGGCTTTAGAGATACAGACTTTTGAGAGAAATAATTGAATAAAGAGGTTTCTAGTGGAATGAAAATGAGATAAATAAAAGAGGAGAAATTCTATCTGATCTTGCTGTAAAGATTTGGCCATTTCCAGAATTACCCGATGATATTAAAGAAAAAAATAAAGCGAAAGAAGCAGAGGAATCAGATGACGAAGCGGATAATAAAACAGATTATGTCAGCGAGGAATATTGGAGAAATCGAGCATCTGAAATATCTCTAGAAATTATGAATAATTTCATTAAGTTAGCTCTCGACTTAAACGATAAACTAGCAATTTCTTACAATAAAAGTCATGTTGCAATCAAGACATCCAAAAGGAATTTTGTTTGGTTTAATCCTCGTATGGGAAATTACAATTATATTGGAATGCGATTTAATCCCGACACTGCAAAAGCTAATAAACAAAAAATAGAAAAATTTACATCTATTCAAAAAGAAGATAACACTGATAGGTATGTTATTTTTTATATTCCAATAGGACAAGATCATTTAGAGAAAAATTTAGAAGAGATAATTGAGATTCTTAAACAAGCAATCTCAGATTCCTCTTAATTGTCATCCAGTGCCTTATAATTTACTTTTCATCCTTTACTGCTTATATAGAATTGCGAGATATATTTAGAAACCGATCTCAGTAAATAATATTGAATCTTCTGGAATAACAAAGGATTCTACTATAATAAACATTACAATATCGTCTGTAGTAAATTCTGTATGATATATATGCCGTCCTGTTGAAGTAAATGATTCATTCTCAAATGTTTTTATTATATATTTAGTATTCTCAATAATGGTTGATAACCAAAAGTATGGATCTGAGTAAATCTGTACAACTTCTTGGTTGATCTGGGACTCTAGATGGTGCGGATGTTGGCCTGGAGGATAATAAATTTTCGCGTTTCTATAGTAACTCATCTTTCCTCCATCGTTTTCCACTGCTTTATATTCTATCTCTGAGTGAAATTCAATTGACTGAAGACTTTGAACACCTTCTCTTTTTTTCAATAGAGTTTCTCTCTGGTTTTCTCCATTTAGGCTAACTCGGAAATATTTTAGAACTTCTTTTGGGATTAATCGACTAGTAAAGTCCGTAAGATGTATAGTTCTTTCTTCAAATTTCCAGTCCGACTCTCCCTCTATAAATTGACCCAGTTCAAAATCCATCAAGAGTTTTATAGTCGAGAATAATGTTTGTGTATCTTCGATAAATCCAGAAGCCCGAGTATAAGTCTCCAAACTATGACCAATTTGATTCCGCCTTGAATAAATTCTTCGAAGATTTGTTCGCAGAGCTTGAATTGTCTCACATTCTCTAATCTCTTGAGGAAGTCTTAGGTTTAAATAGCTACTTAGCCGTTGTCTAAGTGTACGCATAATTTTCCTATTATTAGTTGGAAATGTTGAATCGCAGAACGATATAAGTTGCCGGTTCTTGAGATCACTATTACTCTCAAAATGATATTCTCTTAGAAACTGATTAAAATGATTCTTTAAGGCCTCGTGAATTGTATTTTGCTCCTGTGATGTAGCAATTGCACTCCCCCATAATTCAGAATATCCATTTTCCTCCGCCCAATTATGAACAATTCCCTCAAAAGCAGCAAAGATATAAAAATATTCTATAAAACCTGAAGCGCCACAATTAGCGTTTGCGTAGTTGTACATTATTGCTTTAAATCTATCCGTAGGTCTGCAGTTCAGTAACTTAGTAATTATTGGAAAAACCATGTCATATCTATTATAATTCACATGGAATGAGCTACCATGAATGCAACCAGGATCAAAATTTTTTTGAAGTGAAATTTCTTTCATATCTTCGCCTTCCTGTCTAGTCTCAATGTGAAAGAACATCTTAGCTTTTAAATTAAGATTTAAATGAAAGCGGATGATATGTAACGATTCCATAACCCATCTTTCTAATTCTCTGAAGAGATTAATATTCTCTTCAAATGTAGTTTGGGGGATAACATCTATCCCTAACCAAATAGAACTGGTATCTCTTGCCCCCCCCCCCAAAACCTATTTCTATCCTGTAAATCGTATTGGTTGCGGCTCTATTCCATTAATATAAACAGGGCTAGTTTGGGAGACTGGTTGTATAGAAAAATATGTCTAATTAGATGCAAGCTTCAATGTACTTTCTTAGAACTTATTTCGTGTTCATATCTGTGAATGCAGTATGGCAAACCATTTTTTATGGATAAAGAATTGAAATGAGTGTAAAAAAACAATTTCCTGTATTTTCACTTCAAACACGGTAAAGCACTATTGATTTGCTTGGTTTTACTAGTATCTTTTCTTTCCCCTCAATTTTTCTTCATCTTCTTTCATGGGGCATTTTTCTATACTTGATATTGGCGTCGTGATTCTATAAGTGCACCATTCTTTAAATAAATACCTGCAATCTTGGCAATCTTTTTTATCTATTTACCATCACCTAATCATTAATCAACAATAATGTCATAATGTTCAAAATCAAATACCAATTTCTTATTGTATACTTCCAAAGATTTCTTTAACAATTTTAGGAAAGGTTTTGGTTTTAAATCTATTAATTCATTGAATTTGTAAAATAATAAAGCAGACTTTAAACTTTCATACCCAAATATCAATGTGTTTTTATTATTCTTACCCTGTATTTCAAAAAAATCATTTCTACTAATTATTATTTTTGATATTTTGCCGACGTGTGATATTATTTCTTTTTTATGGCTTTCAAACATGTTGGACATTTCGGATTTCATTTTAAATATTTTCTTTTCCATTGCTAATGTAATAATTTAAAAATGCGACTCCTACCATCAAAATAAAGACAAAAGGGTTATACCAAAAGACAAAAATTCAGGTGAGGCAGGAGTCCTAATTATTTTTTTGAATATTTATTTATATATTAATATCGCCAAAATTGTATATAAAATTATTCATGCGTTATCTCAAATTAAATTCTATTTTTTTGTTTGAATCTCGCTATATATGATCGAAAGTTATTTCTTTATTAAAAGGCAAACGGTTAATGCGTTTTTCTAATTCAAATTCACTACTGCCCATTATATCGTGAAATCAAGTCTTTATTAAAAATCGTCGCAAGTGGAGACTTACATGTATCTATAGATTTAAATATGGCTACTATTGTCATGGAAAATGCAATGTATGACTCAGAGGGCTTTCAAGGCTTAATCTACCGAATGAAAGATCCTAAAACTGTATTCCTGATATTTTCTACGGGAAAAGTTATTTGTACAGGAGCAAAGAATGAAGAGAGCGTAAGAAAAGCAATTATAAAATTAAATAAGGAATTGTGGAAATTAGATATTATTGAAAAGACAAATTAATTCTGAGGATAAAGTCAAAATGTTCTATTAATTGAAAATATTAATTCAATCATAAGAAAGGATGAATATATGACTCATTAAATCGAATTTTAAAAAAAAAACCAACCCTCTAAAAAGAATAGTCCTAGATAAATCATTACGCTGATAAAAATAAATTTAAATAAAAAAAATGATTTAAAAACATAAATAAAGGATTAGGCAATATGTTGTCTTTTTGTATGAATTGTGGCTTACATATTCTTATACCTTTTGATATCGCGCCCCCAATTTTCTAAACCTGATTAAGTTTTTCTGCCAATATCCTTTACTCCTCCCTTTTTCTCATTTCTTTCCTTTTTCTGTAGAATGTGATTTCTTTATTTCGTTTGATTTCAATATTTAATCCCGTAGTGATTCTGGCATTTCTATCCTTTTTAATCAATAATAACGTGTAAATTTTAAATAATGAATTCATTTAATAAGAATTTAATTTATTTTTAAAACTGCTGAAGGGGACAATATGACAGAACTAATCAATTAAATTCTTAAATGTAAATAAATAAAGTTGCATTCTATTCTTCCTTCCTATTGATGCA
>JAEOTJ010000209.1 GCA_016839905.1 Promethearchaeota archaeon
AATTAATGATAGCATAAAAATTGGTTCTATAACTGCCTTCTAATCCGATTAAATCAGTAAATAAATCGTAGCTAATAATCCTGATGTTTTCTGGATATACAATCTTACTATTTTGAGGTGCATCCATGGCTTGCTTATATTGATACTTGGGCCATTTTAGACCTACTATAACTAGTAAAATATTGGGAGATTGGAATTGCTCACATTTAACCATAATGTTTTCATCGGAGATATCATCAGTGTAAAGGAATTGTATTGTCCTTATGTATCTTATATGTTCTGGATAAATATTGAGTGTTTTGGCTAAATATTCTCCATCTTGAGCACTTGTTAATCGTTTCTGTAAGAATTTATTATCATTTAAAATTAATCCATCAGTAAATTTTTCGCTATTGGGGTATATTCTAGCTTTTATATAGTACCTTGTTTTAATATAATCACCGTATTTGGTTATCAGTTTATTAATACAAGAATTAATTAGTGGATAACTTATAATTTCTGATTTTGCTTCAAATTCTAAATTTCCATATTTTTTTGTTTTTCCTCCTTCATCTTGCACGCCCATTTCAAATAATTGGCTAGAAATAAATTTACATTCTTTATATAACTCTGAGGCTTTTTTGTAATTGTGAGATCTAATGGCAAAATCAATTTCTTCCTCTAAATACTCTCTTTTTCCTAAAAGATAACTACTTTCATCTCGTAAATATTTTTTCCTACCTTTTAAATATTCTTCTCTTTTTATGGATATAGTATCTCCACCTTTCAATTTCTTAAATGTTAGCAATCCTATTATTGCACCAGGTAAAATTAAAAAGAAAATTATTATCTGTGTTTGATTTAAATTCTTTTCTTCTTTTTCTTTTTCATCATAATCAACATTGACTATTGTAAAAGAACCGTTAATATAATCACTTTGATGTCCCATTCCATCAATTTGATACAGGAAATAATAATAGGTTCCTGGAGGTAGGGATTCCTCCAATTTATAATAACTATTATCGAGATCTGTATTTGATATATTAATTTCAAACACATTTCCAGGTGTTTTAAATGGGTCCTCTTCATTATCAATAATTAATCTATAATAAGCGATACCTGATAGATCCTTACCTATTTCCCAATCAAAGGTTATTGGAAGAGTTAATTCTCCCTCTGGAGGATTTATTAATGATGGAGGGTCGGGTTTAATAGTATCTTTTACTGTAATCATATCGCTTGTGGAATCCAAGTCATCATTTTCATCTTTCGCATGTATAGTGTAGGGAAAAATACCCGTGCTTTTAGGCGTCCAATTATATTGCCATTTATTAGATCCCGGATCGTTTATCATCGAATGATTTGATCCTCCAATTTCTATCAGTACTTGTTTATATTCATAAGAATCAAGAACTTCAATTATGATAGATACTGTATTACCTAATTCTACGGGGTCTGAACTTTCAATTATAGTATAGTATTCAGAGGAAATACTAATTTGATTTGTGTTATTATTTAATGATCTAGTATGCCTAATATCTCCTGGATTATTTAAAAAAGAATTTATTGGGATTAAAAATAAAATTAAAATTGAAAAATTTAAAATAAGAACTTTTTTTTTACTGAAATAATTAATATTTTCAATCAAGATTATCTCCTCTTTTTAGCTTAGAAAAATTCTTTTAATTAACTATTATCAGATGGATTAAAATAAGCAATTATATCGAAAATTAACACCATTTGAATTAATATCTTCATAATTGTATTGTGAATAATCATAATATATTTATATCGAACTTTAATAAAAGTAATTACATTGAATTTTGACCTATATATCGTAAAAAAAACAATTCTCTTCTTAATAATTTCCGATAGCTTAGTTTCCTAAACATATTAATGCAAACTTAATATATAAATATTTTCTCGATTTTCGTGTTTGTCGTATTACTAACACGAATAACTAAGTTGCGTAATAAAACTGGAGGGAATTATTTCTCACAAAATTGCATCCAATTAGTTATATAAATTAATTTTTTTAAATAAAAGTTGGATTTAGTAAAAAAGAATAAATTTAATAATTTTTTTATTTTATTATGCTTTTGAAAATGCTATACCTTCAATTCCTTGTATGCCGTCTGCTTGACCAAAAAGCTCTTCTATTCTATCTGTTCCACCCCACTCTTCGGGATATCTGATTTGAACTCTGGCTTTCTTTAAACCAAAAGCTACTGGCATTATATCGTATTTCTCTATTTTACAGGTATCTGGAATTATACTTTTTAACTTTCCAATTAATACTTCAAAATCAACATCCGTATCCTCAGGAACTACATCAATTAAAGCAATAAATTCCTTTCCCATATAATTACCTCATAATATTTAATTTAGGGACCCTCAAACTCGCACTTTAAACACTTGTATTTTTTTCCCATATCCCTACATCTTTCACAACGCCAAATGGTAACATCTCCACAATTTGGGCAAGGAAAATGTACCGCTGCCTCGAAAGGGGCGATTGGGCGACCGCAACAAAAGCACTTATTTCTCTTGTAAAATGCCATTATTTTACTACTTCTTAGTATTAAAAATTAATTTTCCAAATACTTAATTACTTTAATTTTTTTTGATTTTTAGAGCTATCTTTTAAGATTAAAGATTAGTGATAATATTATATATTAAGAAAACCATGTTTTATTGAGGAAAAAAAAATAAATATTATATTAAAAAATATTAATAAAAAAAAAAAAACAAATTAATTATTATATATTATAAGTTTAAATTTAATATTCTAATCAAATTTTATCTCTGAGGAAAAAAAGGATGCCTGAAAATAAAGTGAGGAAATACTTCAGGTTAGTCGAATGTTGGGCTTGGTGCTCAATATGTCGAGATATGGTGGCTTTAAATGTTAATAAAAAAGAGATAATCAGCGGACTAGAGTTGGGAATTTATACAAAAAAATGGATGCATCAAAATCCATTTCCAGATTATGAAGATCCCGAGGATCATTCTGGAGAAATACACACAATTTTTATATATATTAATGATGTTTATGATATTACAGGAGTGAAGTCCTTTTTTGGAGATTCTCCAAGTTATCAGTCATTAGAAGCAGCCGCAACAAGCGGAGAGGTTAAAATTCCTATTGTAGTAAAAGAAATTCCAGAATTGGCTGTTTTTTTAGGTTTGCTCACGCCTGATGAGTATAAAGTTTTAAAAGTTTGTGATGGAATGAATACCATAGAACAAGTGGCTGAGATTTCCGAAAATCCCCTTGAAAAGATTGAAGCAATGATGCTTAAATTGCGTGATAAAGGATTAGTAGATATCATTAGAAGAGAATATTAAACTTATTTTTTTAAATTATTAATTATCTTGGTACCCTCTTCAAATCCTAAATGTATTGATTTAATATTTTTATCAGGATCCCTTAGCCATTCCTTGATAACTTCTTCATAATGCTCGAGTTCGATAAAGGGTATTTTTTCGGTAGCAATGGCAAATCCAAGCATAATCAAATTCATTTGTTGATTTTGGTTGAAGTGCTCAAGTGCCATCTCTGTTGCATTCATGAAATAAACCTCCTTTGAATATCCATTTAAAATTTCTTTAACCTTATCTAAAGAAGGATATTCTTCCAGACTAGCAGTCACCATTACACCTGGAATTGTACGTGAATTTAATACGAAAGTAGTTTTATGTGAAGCAAAAATACCCCTTCGTAAAGCTTCTACAGGTTCAAAACAGATATATAAATCAGCATTACCATAACAAATTAAAGAGGAGTGTAAATTTTTACGTTCATCTTCAAAAACTCTTTTTTGATAACGGGTATGACTTGAGATAGCTCCTTCGCGCTGAGCGAGCCCATGCATTAAGTGCAAAAGCTTGAATTAAGCTTTATAATTCACTTCCAAAGGCTCGCTTGATACCTGCTTTTTGAGCAGCAAATTCAATTAATCTTTTTATAGTAATAACTCCCTGTCCAGCAGTTCCAGCCACTACAATATTCACAATATCTGTTTCTTTAAACATTCTTCTTTCCTCTTTTTTTTATTTTTAATTTCCATTTCCTTAAAGTTCACGGAATGGCACCTCCTCTCCAAATAGATGAACAGTTGATTTTCGTATTGCTCCATTCGGGCATACTTCATAACATACACCGCATTTAACGCACCGATCTTGATCAATTTGCATTTCCTCGATTCCCTCAGTTTCAATCCTTCTAATTGCAGGGCAACTCAGAATTCTTGCACATTCATAACACATCTGACAACCACCAATAAAATATGAAATATCTTGTACTTTTTTACCCTCGCTCTCAAGGGTTCTAATTTGAGACATTCTCCACCTATGAGCTTGAAGTGCACATTCTCTTTTTATTATTATTACTTTAAAACCTTTTGTTTCGAGACCTTCTTCTATTGATTTTATTAGTCTCTTAGGATTATAAGAATCTTCTACTCTTAGCCATTGAACGCCCACTGCTCTACAAATTTTCTCGATTGAAAGTTTTCTATCAGTTAAGCCTAAAACTGGTTGATGGCCTGTCATGGCAGTCCAACTATTCTCAAATATGAACAAGAGAACATTGGAATTGTAATTAGCAGCCTCAACTAAGGGATTCATTCCCGTATGCAAGAATGTAGAATCTCCTATGAAGGCGATGACTTTTTGATCGGTTTTTTCTGACAATCCTATAGAAGCACTAAGCCCGCCCGACATGCAGATGACAAAATCACTACATTCTTGGGGGGGAAAAAAGGACATTACAAAGCATCCAATATCTCCACAAATAACGGTATTTTCTAATTGATTTGTAGCCTTCAAAATCGTGTAAAGCGTGGCACGTTCGGGGCAACCCACGCAAAAATTCGGAAATCTACTTGGTATGATGGATTTATAGGAATTGAAATAATCAATGGCTTTTAACATCTGTTCATTTGGTTCCTTATTAAAGATTCTGGCCAAACTCGTGGCGACTAATCCTGTTGAAAACTCATTATATTTTGGAAAATATTCTGCGCCTACGATCTCAACATTTATTTTTTCTCTTTGGGCAATTTCTGCAATTTTAACCTCTAAATAAGGTTCAAGTTCTTCAATAATGATGACTTTATCAAGTTTTTTAATAAATTCTCCAATTTCGTTAAAATTGAGTGGGAATATCATGCCTAATTTAAGGATAGGTACATCATTTAATCCAAGCTGATTGAGGGCTTCCATTGTATAACCAAATGGCATTCCACTTGTAATTATTCCCGTTTTATTATCTCCAGGAACAACTTTATTTACTCCTAATTGGGGGACGATTTCTCTAATTTTTTCGATTCTCTCATATAACCTAACGTGATTATTAATGGCATGAGGAGGTAGTGAATTATATTTTGGAATATTACGTATGAACTCTCCCTTAGCTTTTCCCTTTTTTAAGTGTTCTAATTCTACAAAACCTCTTGAATGAGCGCTTCTCGTTGAGGTCCTGATTTCAAAAATCGTATCATATTTTTCAGAGAGCTCAAAAGCTAATTTTATATAATCCTTACATTCTTGAGGAGTATGCGGTTCAAAACACGGGAGATGAAACATCCAAGTATAAAATCGCTCATTTTGTTCTTGATGTGAGCCTAAACTCCCAGGATCAGCCCCAACAAGAATTACCATCCCTCCGGGATTTGGTCCATTTAATGCGATGACACTTAATGCATCGCTTGCAACATTAAGACCTACATGTTTCATTGGATTTAAAGACCTACAACCCGCCCATGCTGCACCAACACATTCAGAGACCGCAACGGCTTCATTTATCGCCCAATGATGAACCAAAAATTCGTTTAATTTAGGGTCTTCCCTTAACAAACGTTGGAAAGTCTCCCCAATGTCCGAAGTGGGCGTCCCGGGATATTGGGCAGCATAACTAACCCCTGCTTCTAAACAACCTCTTACGATTGCCTCGTTTCCGAGCATTAACACCTTTCCTTGTTCTTGAGAAAACCGGGTATCTTTTTCTGGCAACTTTACATTTCCCTAAAGTTTTATTATTATAAATTAAAAAATAAATAACAAAAAAATCTTATCATTATTCACTATAATAAGTGATTTGCAAACACCATAATAAAAAATATGATAAAAGAGAGTTATAATAGAAAGAGTTTTATATTACTTTTAGAGAAGACCTTCATTTTTCATTATTTCTCGGGTAATCGTGTCAAATATCGTCTCAACATTTTCACCAGTTTTAGCGGAGCATTCATTAAATCCTTGTAACTGATATTTCTCAGATAGATGCTTTGCATCTTCCAATTCGACAGACCTATATTCCTCGAGATCGATTTTACTTCCAACTATAACAATAGGGATAATAGTTTTGCTAATTTTTTCTTCATTTCTAAAAAAAGAAATCCAGTCATTAATTTTTCTCAAACTATTATATCGAGTAGTATCATAGATATATAATCCTCCAGAGGCTCCTTTAACATAACTCGGAAAAAGGACTTTATATCGCTCTTCTCCAGCAAAATCCCAAATGCGTAGTCTTATATTTTTACCATCAATTTTGAGGTCTTTTATGCTAAAATCTGCTCCTATTGTCATCTTGAGATCTTCATCAAATACTTTATGAAGATATCGATGAATGAGAGTGGATTTCCCAACACCTCCATCTCCAAAGATACACAGCTTAAATACTTTCATTTTTATGAAAATGTATTTTTTTAAGGCTTGTTAATTTTATCTTTTTTTTAAATAAATAATTTCTATTTAATTTGATAAATCATTGTAATAATATGCAAAATAGATTAAGTAAATAATTTTCTTATTATATTTAAAAACTTACATTTCGATAATTTAGTTGATAAATTTTACAAAAATATAAACATTTATTTATGATTATTTGAAAATTCAATAAAATATAAAAAAAAAAGAATAAAAAAAAATAGATAATAAAACTATAGCTTTAATATCTTTCAATAAATCCTTGTTTTAGAAGCATCGGTGAATTACTTGAGGTCCCATCTCTTTATATTCTCTACGAGTTACCCACATTCTATGGAATGTTTTCAGAGAGCTCAGGATAGACCCGCCAATCCATACGGAGTACATACGCTCTGGTGGGGCAATGATCTTTACATCTACAGATTCAGGAATTTGTTCTTTAATTTCCTTAGTCAATCGTTCCTTAATACCAGGGAACATCGTGGAACCACCAGAAAGAACGATATTACTGTAGAGATCTCTTCGCAAGTCAACATCACATTCAGAAATAGAGCCAACGATGATATCATCTAAAGGTTCTAATTCTTTTCCTATGACAGATGGATTAAAGAAAGCTTCAGGACCTAAGAATCGTTCTACACCTACATTAATCGTTTCACCATCAGGAAGCATGTAACTCTTTTCCATACCAGCTACTTTCTTAGAAAGCATCATTTCTTTTTCAGGATCTACAGCTACATAACAGAGTTTCTCTTTAATGTCTCGTACGATTTCTTTCTCTGCGGATGTAGTAAAGGAGTATCCTTTTTGTCTGAGTAATCTTTGTAAGTAAGTAGTGATATCTCGCCCTGCGAGGTCAACTCTTTGGATGGCATGACTTAAAGCAAAACCTTCGAATATTGGTACTACGTGAGAAACACCATCACCAATATCTATAACGCATCCTGTAGTACGTCCAGAAGCGTATAATGATAATACTGCTTGCATTGCAACGTATAAAGCAGGAGCATTAAAAGTCTCAAACATTATTTCAGCCATTTTTTCTCTGTTTGGTCTTGGATTTAAAGGTGCTTCAGTTAAGAGAACAGGATGTTCGCTAGGATCAATACGTAAATCAGTATAGAAAGTGTAATGCCAAATCTTCTCCATAGCTGTCCAATCTTCGATAATGCCGTGCTCTACAGGGAACATTAATTTCAATACACCTTTAAGTTGCATAGCTTCTTCTCCGATATAATATTCTCTTGTGTAATGTTCGACATCAGTCATTATACTCTCATATTTAGGATAACCAATGAGAGTAGGAAAAACTGATCGTGGTTGGTCTTCACCAGCAAATCCATTCTTAGAGATACCTGTACCGTTATCAATTACTAAGGCTTTAGCATTTAAAAAACTTTCATCTTCTCCCATTTTTTAAATTCAGCTCATTAAATTTTTGATATTTTTATTTGGAAATATTTTTTTAATTTTTTAGAATTTTTATTTTTTAAAAAGTATAATTTTTTGATAATTTGTTATACTTCATTTTTTTATAATTGTCATAATATTTGATAGGCAAATTATAAAATTATAATTGTAATAGTTTTTGCATATATAAATCTAATGAAATAATTAATTGAAAATTGCTTATTTAATGTCTAATTTATATTATGAGCTAATATTTTTTTTTTTTCATTTAATATTATATTCCCAAAAATAAGAAGATCAAAATGTTATAGTTTTCTTAAAATTAGGAAATTCAAATAAATTAATATATATTAACTTTATTATCTTATTAATAAAAGATTATAATTAATATGAAGTTTCTGAATTATACACTCTCTATTCGCGTACTAAAATACATTTTGGATCACCCTAATTGTACTGTTCCTCAAATTAGGGATGATTTTGGCATAGGTCATTTGAAACCAATTAGTCGGCAAGAAAAAGATCTTTATAAAGTAGTTTCTTACCTTCATTTAAATAGATTTATAAATAAGGTAGAAAATAATCCAATTTCTTCAGGTGGAGCACATTTTTATCTTAAATCAACTCAAAAAGGAATGAATTTAATCTATTCATTTAAAACTCTTTTTCAAGATATCATAGAGGATTATTCTATAATAGAACGTATTTTAAATAAAAGAATGGGAGCAAATCCAACAGATTTATCAATGGAATTCTCTAGATTTACCTTAAGAGTGCTTGAAGGGTTTTTAAAGGATATATTAAATGAATTACCACAAGATCCAAAAAGATTTTTAGTTAAAGAGAAATTAAAAAGGATCATGGATTTTTCTCATAGTCGTCTCCAAAATAAAATGTCAAGTATTATTGACAATTTTATATAATACAAATAAATATCTAAAGAATCATCTATTTATTCTAATATTTTAAGGGAGTAGATTTATTGAGCATTAATCTTATTTTTAAATGGTATTAAAAAAGTATAATTTACATTATACATTATAATTCATTATAATGACTGAAGGCTCTATTAAAAACATGCAAGAAAGAATAGATAAACTACAAAAGGAAAATTTAAAATTCCAAAATAAAATTGAATATTATAAAAATTATATAAAGAGCATGAAAGAGAATCCATTGTTAATTGGTTCTGTAGAACGTGTATTGGAGGATGGTCGAGTAATTATTTCGCATTCTCCAGGGAGTCGAATGTTGATTCCGCCAAACCGTCTCATTAAACCTTTTGCGGGAGACTCTGTAACTCTTCATGGTCAAAGCTTTCAAATAATAGAGATTCTTCAGAGAAAAATACGAGGCCATGTTGCCTCAATGGAATTATTGGAAACTCCAACCGAGACTTTTGAGGATATAGGAGGATTAGATGCTCAAATTGAAGCAATTAGAGAGATTATTGAATTGCCATTATTGCATCCAGATTTATTTGAAAAGATAGGTATTGACCCTCCTTCAGGAGCATTATTAGCTGGCCCGCCAGGAACTGGAAAAACATTACTTGCTAAGGCGGTTGCTAATACTACAAATGTAAGATTCATTCATTTAGTAGGTTCAGATTTAGTCCAAAAATTTATTGGTGAAGGTTCAAGGATGGTAAGAGAAGTTTTTAGTTTAGCAAGAGAAAACCTTCCAGCAATAATTTTTATTGATGAGATAGATGCAATAGCGATTAAACGTACAAGTGAGGTATATAAAGGAGATCGAGAGGTTCAGAGAACATTCATGCAACTTCTTTCTGAACTAGATGGTTTTGCTAATACTGAAGGGATAATGTTTTTAGCGGCAACAAATAGAGAAGATGTGTTAGATCCTGCAATACTCCGCCCTGGAAGATTTGACCGGATTGTAAGATTTAACTTGCCTGATGAAAAAGCCCGTTTAATGATTCTCAAAATTCATACAAGAAGGATCAATCTTAAAGATGTAAATCTAAAAGATTTAGCGAGAAGAACTGAGCAATTTAGTGGGGCTCATCTAAAAGCACTTTGTACAGAAGCAGGAATGAAATGCCTTCGAGAGAAAAAGACGGAGGTCACACAAAAGCATTTTGAAAAGGCCTTAATTGAAATTATGGATAAGGATCATAATGTAAAAGAGTATATATATTCATAAAATTAGTAAAACCTTTTTTTTATTACCTATACTTTTATTTATTCTAAATTTTTATTTTAATTATACTTATTAAAGTGAAAATGCATGGTACAAAGCAAGGAGACTTCATTTAAACCTCGTGTAATCAAAGAGGATGATTTATATGGAAAAGCAGGATATACTCTGAAGCTCCTGCGACCTAATGTATATCAATTTGAGTCCAGAGGTGCTGGTTGCCACGTGTTCCTAATACTTGGAGAACAATTACAAGTGTTAATTGATACAGGATTGTTATCAAAATTCAATAGTTTTAATTATTTATTAACAACAGAAATTGGTTTAAAAGTAGAAGATATTGACCTGGTCATTAATACGCACGAGCACTTTGACCATATTAGCTCTAATCCGTATTTCACATGTACAACTTCTGCTCATCGTTGGGCAGCCGTTAAGATACATAATAGTGACGAATTAATTACAAAAGGGAAGAAATGGGGCATTGATCTGACGGATCTAAAAATTAATATTTGGTTAGAAGATAGAAACATCCTGGATTTAGGAAATGAATTCTTAAAGGTGGTTGAAACTCCAGGTCATACTTCAGGTTGTATTTGCTTATATGAACCATACAAGCACTATCTTTTTTCAGGAGATACGTTATTTAAAGGGGCCATTTCTAATATTTACGAATCAGGATCAATCTCAGAATATATTAATTCATTACAAATATTAAACACGCTCAAGATAAAAGATTATTATCCAAGCCATGGAGAATGTGTTTTTGGAGAAGAGAGCGTTAAAAAAGAAATTGCAAACTCCATTGAAAACGCTAAAGTGGAATTAGATTCTTTTGTAGATAGAGTTAGAAGTAAACCCATAGAAAAGTTACGAGCACCGCCTAGTTTATACAATCGAGAGGAAGAGGATCTTTGAAGATAGCGTGGTCTTCAATAGCTTCAAGCGTTTAAAGATAATAATTATAATTTTCCTATGTCTTTCAATACCTTATTCTGAAGGACCTTTAAACTTTAAGAAAGGAAGACCCTTCCTCCGCAGTACTGGCAAAATTTAAGGCGAATATCAAAAATTTCATTGCATTCTTCACAAATTTGTAATTTTCTATCCATTATTTCTTTAGTAACTTTAATAAATGCAGTTTCCACATTCTCACCTGTTTTTGAGGATGTTTCAATCGTTTCAGCGCACCAATCATGTTCTTCGCAAAATTGGGTTATATTTTCACTTGTAATTTGACGTTGGTTTATCAAATCGATTTTAGTTCCAATTAAGGCTTTAATAACATCGGGTTCTGCATTTTCATCAATAATACTCACCCAATTATCAATATCTTCTATTGTATTTTTACTAGTAGTGTCGTATAGTATAAAAGCAGCGGAAGCTCCATTAGCATAAGGAGGATATAATTCACGATAATTTTCTTCTCCACCAAAATCCCATATTACTAATTCTACGGGCGTTTCATTATATTTTCCCTTCATATGAATTTTTTTTTTTTTAAACGCAACACCAATAGTTTCACCTATTTTTTTATTAAATATATTATCGCAATATCGTGCAATTAAGGAACTTTTACCCACTCCTTTTGCACCTGCTAAAATGATTTTATACTTGAACATTGTTATTTTTGCTAATTTCTATAATAAAAATTGTAGAATAATTTGAATTATCTATATGTTTAATTATTATTTTAAATAATTTTAAAATTTATTATTATCAATTTTTTGAAGATAATTATCAATCCATAATTCCATTAAAATTTCATCAATGTAGGTGTTTTCCATGTAGAATTGCCCTTTCCTAACACCTATTACTTTAAAACCCATTTTTTGATAGAGATATAGAGCTTGTTCATTCGTGGAAAAACAACTTAAAATGATTTTTAATTTATTATTTATTTTTTTTGATTCTCTAAGGGCAAATTGTATCAAATGAAATCCTATTCCTAAATTTCTATATTTTTTTTTTACAATAATTCCAAGAATGCCTACATGAGCAGCAGCTTCCCAGTCTGTATTAGATATTTCACATTGTCCTAGGATATTTAATGGAGGTTTAAGATCTGGATGTTCTGCAACGATACAAATCTCATGTTCTCTTTTTATATTTTCATACCATGATTTTTTTTCATATTCAGATTTTACTGGTGAAAAGATGGGAAGATACATTTTTTCTTTTAGCACATCGTTGAAATTATTCCATACACCCTTAATATCAGATTTTTTCAAGTGTCGAAAGAGAATTACTTCTCCGTTTTTTATTTCTACATGCTGTTTCATTATTAAGATGTAAAGGATGTTTAAGTTTATATAATTATAATGTTTTATATAGTGGAAATAATTAATTAAGAATAATGCTTCTAAAGAATTAAAAACATTAATTTGATTAAAATGGTTACCGAAAATATTTTTACTTTTATCGCAATTTGGACAGAAGATTTAGGATCTAAAGTGATAGAAATTTATCCTAAGGAAGAAAAGTTTGATTTTAAAACAATTGCAGAAAATATTTTCATAACCTATCATAATCTTTATAAAAAAGAAATAAGTGGAACAGCTGAAAGGAGATTATTTAAATTACCACTTGTAAATATTACTAAAAAGGCAAGTATCTTTTTAGATGGAATCCAAGACGAAGAAGAGGATTCTAAATTAATTATTGTAGTTATCATCTTTCCTGATTATTTTTCAGACGAAAGTGTGAAGATCTTTGATAATATACTTCAAAATATTGGAATGGAATACATTGAAACAAAATCACTACTTCTAGAGAAATACTTTAATCAAATTAATGAAAAATATCTCATAGAACAAAAAGTTAAAGATACAGAAATTAGTATCGATGATAATTATTTACTTCCAGAAGCACTTAAAGATTATCAAGAAGGTTTAAGACAAATTCAAAAAAAAGAATTTGATAATGCTTATTACTTATTACGTAAAGCATATCTCAGGTTTGAAATAGAAAATGAATTAAAAATGCTTTTAGAAACAACTTATTTTCTTGGAACCGTGCTGATGCAAAAGAATAAATATGAAGCAGCAAAGGGATATTTTCAAAAACTGCAAGATTTATCCCAACAGCTTGAACATCAGAAATATTTAGAAAAATCACTTTTCATGGAGGGTTATTGTGACTATCAAGGAGAGAATTATAATAATGCATACAAATGTTTCATGAAACTGGGAAAAACAGAATTAAAATTTGTTTCTAAATTTCAATATTTAATGTTATTGGGGAAGATTTTGGGCGATGTGGGATTTTACGATGATGCAATAAAAACACTTGAAAAAGGTTTAGAAATTAGTAAAGCTGGGGAGGGTAATATTGAGATAAAGAAAAAAAGGGGAGAGATATACTTAGATCTCGGCCATATTTACTATGAGATGGTTTATCAAGCAATAAAATCAGGTAAGATTGAGAAAGACGCCTCTAGACCGCATTTAATTAAATCAACCGAGTCTTTTAAGGAAGCCGGGAAAGTTTATAGAGTTATAAAAGATTATTCTGGACTTATTGATGTATACCAATTAATAGCCAGTAATTATGAAATTTTAGGAGAGATGGAAGAAGCAATAGAACATTATGAAAAAGCATTAGAGTTTGCTAAATTAAGTAATGATTTAGCAAATAGATTTAAAATTCTTAAGAAAATAATTCAAAATTATGAAGAACTCAATTTACATGAAAAAATTATAATAAAATTGGATATAATATTACATGAGATAGCTCCAATAGCTTATTTAGATCTAGTTTCTGTTGCGGGATTCCATGCTCAATTAGGAGAATCATTCATAAAGTTAAATAGAAATAATGATGCATTATCAGAATTAATTGTTGCTTTAAATTTATATCTTAAATCTCCTAACCCTGTTCCAGAATTACTAAACGTTTATAATAAACTTATTGAAATATATGAACAAAAAAATGATAGTAAGCATGTTCAATATTATAAAAATAAATGGATAGAATTTCAAGAAGAATTAGAAAAACGAGAAAAACAAGAAAAAGTTAAATATAAAGCTCTAGAAGTCATTGAAGAGTTCTGGGTCTTCACAGATGAGGGTGTTGCGTTGTATACTCACACGCCTAAGACAAATGCAACCCCTCGATTACTTTCAAATTTTCTCATAGCGATGGATAATTTTGGAGCAGAATTAAAACTTGATCAAATTAAAACAATAAAAATTGGTCTTGAATATTTTGCTTATTATAAAGAAAAAGGGCGTTCGTTCTTTATAGTTGGGAGAGCTAATGCTAAATTTAAAGTAGATATTATTGAGAAAATAATTAAAATGATTTATTTAAGATTTTGGATTGCGTATGAACCTTTATTAGAAAATTTCGATGGAGATACGTCGAAGTTTGATTCATTTATTAATGAACTTAAAGATTTAGATGATATAATATAAAAAAGTGAATTTTATTATGGAGAAAGGGATTAAAAGCTCTGTTATTGATAGTAATGCTCAAAAAAAACAAGTTGAATTTGTGCTTTTTTTTGCGATTTGGGACGAGGAGGAAGGTCCAGAAGTACTTAATTTTTATCCAAAATCTTCCTTATTAGATCTTGAATCATTAGCGAATAGTATTTTCGCAACTTACCAATTATTATGGAACAAACCTGATGAGCAGTTTAAAAAAACTAAAGTTACATTGCCAGTTGTTAATTTAAACAGAAAGGCTCATATATTACTCGATCTTATTCATAATAGAGAAGTGCGTGGAGGATTTCAACCATTTATTGTAGTATTACTTGTTCCAGATTATTTTACAGATGAAAGTTTGGGCATGTTTGATGGTGTCTTGTCAAAAATTGCAAAAAAATACATGAATGATCAAAAAGTTCTACTCTTTGAAGGTTATGAAGATATAGAAGAGATTTATGAACAAAAACAAGAATTTAAAGAATCAAAAGTTGAGATTGATGACTATTATTCTTATACTGTAGCGATAAATGATTTTAAAGCGGGAGTTACCTTATTTCAAACAAGAAATTATGATGATGCATATCCCCTATTACATAAAGCACTGTTAAAATTTGAGAAAGAGGATCATAAAAGTTTATTAATGGAAGTTACATACCTAATTGCCTCAATTTTTGCACAGAAAAAACAATTTAATGTCGCTGAAAATCATTATTTGCGTTTAGAGCTTTTAGCTGAAGAATTGGACCATCAAAAATATAAAGAAATGTCTATATTCATGTCAGGCTTCTGTGCCTATAAAAATGAAAGATATGTTGAGGCGATTCAACAATTTTCAAAAATAGAATTATTTAAAAAACAGTTTATAAATGAATTCCAATATCATACGATGTATGGTAGGGCATTAGAAAAACTCCAAAATTATGAGGATTCAATTAAAAAGTTGAAATTTGCTCTCAGAATCATTGAAACTCAGGAAAAAACACTCGCTATTAAAAAACAACAAAGTCAAATTAAATATGAATTAGGTATAGTATATTATAAACTAGCAATAGAGAAGACAAAGGAATCCGGAATAAAAAAACAAGAGGATTTTAAGGATATTTTAGATGAGGCAGTTGATTATTTTGAACAATCATGTGATATTTGGAAAGATATCGGAGATAATAAACAAATAATAAGTACTTATAGTTTAATAGGCGATATTTTTGAATTTTTAGGAGATGATTCAAAATTCTTTGAATATTATAATACCGCATTAAAACATGCAGAAAAGAGTCAAATTATTTCCAATCAAATTAAATTATTGAAAAGAATTATTCAAAAACAAGCAATCTTAGGATTATATGAAGAAAATATTAAAAGTATTAGTAGCATCTTAGATAAATTCGATAATTATAGATTATTTGATTTACATACTGCTTCTATTCTTCATAAACACTTGGGAATGTCTTTAGTAAAAACTAATCAAATAAATGAGGGATTAACGGAATTAGTCATAGCATATGAAATTTTAGAAAAGTTTAAGGAACCAGTTGATGATGAGCTCCAGATCTTAAATAGAATTATCATCTTATATAATAAAATCGGAGATGAGGAAAAGATTGCTTACTATTCAGAAAAACGTGATGCTGTTTCAGCGAAATTAAAAATCAAAGAAACAGAGAAAACAAAAAAGGTAAAGAATCTAGCAATTCTGAAGGATATATGGATTTTCTCAAAATCTATAGGGATCGAGCTTTATAGTTATTCTATTGAGACTAAAGTTGAAACTGACCTCTTAGGGGGGTTCATGACGGCAATACAAGCACTTAGCCAAGAAGTTGCTTATAAAAATATTGATTCAATGATTTTTGGTGATGATCGATTTACAATTTATCATGAAGAAGATCGTGAATTTTACATCCTCGCACGTTCTAGCGCAAAAGTCTCTGAAGAAACTTCAGAAAAAGTTCTCTCCATTGTTTATAATAGGTTTTGGAAAGAATTTTCCAATGAGATTAATGATTTTGTAGGGAATGTAAAGCCTTTTCAGAAATTTACAGGAATTCTTGAATCGTTTGATTGGACATTATTATCCATTGAAAAGGAGAGGGAAAAAATTGTATCAAGAATCACTGGTACGAGAGCTGAAATGAAAGAATTAGTAACCGCATTGCCTGATGATACAAAAGCATTGCCCATGGATGAGGCGGCAATACCCGCAAGTGAGGATTTAAAAGCAAAGGCTTTGGAAAAGAGAAAGCAATTGATGGAAACGCCCATGTTCATGGATGACTTAAAAGCACAAGAAGTTTCAGATGATGACGTTGCGGTTTTTAAAGAAAGACGGATTTGTCTTGTTCATAAAGGTCCTATTGAGGGATATATTTTTATGTGTCCTGGATGTGATGCATTCTACTGTGTAAAATGTGTTGATGCGCTTATAGAGATAGAGAATTTTTGCTGGTCTTGTTCAGTACCCTTAGATCCAAGTAAACCTTCAGAAAAAGATGATCAAAAGGAAAAAGAAGATGAACCTACAATAGAAGGAGATATTATAGAAGAAGAAGGAGAAATTGAACCTAAAGGGGCGAAAAAAGCAGAACCACATAAAGGTCCGAAAGTAGACCCGCATAAAGGCCCAAAAGCAGACCCGCATAAAGGCCCGAAAGCAGACCCGCATAAAGGTCTAAAAGCAGACCCACATAAAGGCCCGAAAGCAGAAGCCTCACAAAAAACGCCAAAAAAAGAGACTTTACGTATAGCAGCGAAAAAAAAGAAAGTGGATAATTAAGAATATTTTAAAAAAAGTGAAATAAAAGAAAATCTTTAAAATTCAACTTTTTCTTGATAAGTTACTTCTAACAAATTAAAAGCTTTTTTAGCAATTTCGCGGGATATTTTATTTTTTACATCTTTAGATAAATAAGATCCTTTTATTTTATTCAATAGATACTCTGGAAAAATAATTAGTGGTTTAATTTCGGTTAATAATATTACCCATGGTTTATTTGTTTTATCATAAATCTTCGTAATTATATTCAAATTTTCCATTGTATCTATAACATAATTAAAATCAACAAAATCTGAAAATATTTTAGGAATTTTATCTAAAGGATAGTAATTTTTTGTCATTAACGTGTAAAAATCAAAGCAATCCGGATTTAAAAGAGCTGTTGATAATTCTCTCAATTCTTCAATTGGTTGTTTGTTAATGTCATAAGTAGAAAAATATCCAGTTATCTTTTGTTCATATTCTTCATATAACTCGTTTTTATTTTCTTTTATACGGTCCATTAATTCTTTACTTGGAAATCTTGCTAAAGCTATATCTTTAGTTAAAAATAAGTATTCTCCTTGAGATTTCAAGTCTAGTGTTCTTTTCCCTGTTTCTCCTTTAATCCAATCTCGCCTAATTAAATTTAATCCTAAAAATGGTTGAATTAAAGTATCTATATTTGGATTTGGTTTAATTCTTTCTAAAATATTCTTTAATTCTTTTTTCGAGATAGGTTTCTCTCGTAAAACCTCTAATATTTTTAGTCTTTCTTCTTTTTGGTAAATTAATGCCACTTTTTGAAGTTTATCTAAATCAGATAAACGCTCAACTTGAAATATAGTAAATTTAAACTCACTTTCTATTCTAAACATCACATTATTTATACGAGAAAGTTGTTTTAAGGATCTCATTTTTATTAGTTCTAAGAAAAGGTCATCTAAATTTTCTGCCATTTTTTTTATAATATCTTCGAAAATTTCAATATCATCATCTAATTCAAAAATAGCTATTGTTATAAACTGATTTTCTGCAACATCTTGTTTAAAATATGATGTAACTTGATAAGGAGTCTGTTTTAATCTTCCTATATAAAAATTACTAAAATCTCTAATATCTGTTGAAATTCCAGTTGTAAGTTGATAAAATATACCAAAAATATCTGTTTTTACAATCAATTCTGAATAATTATCTTGAGTAAAATCCTTATTATTAAAAATTAAACTTATTGGTTTGAATTCTGGCTCAAGAATACCACCTTCTCCTGGTTTTAAAATAAATTGATAGGATAAAATTGCTTGAATCATTTTAGATTAACCTTTTTTTTAAACAAATTATTACATTAAATTATTTAAATTATATTTAAATATTATATGTTAAATAAATATTTTATTTTATTTTTATAATTAAATTAATTTAATAGAATTTGGGTTATAATTATGAGAAATAAGAATTGTAGGAGTATTAGATATTTTTTTGTCGTTCTAATATTAATTATATTTTTTTCTAGTCTAATTAATGTTAATCAAATATCATATATTGGAGATCAGAATAAGGATAGTAGAATATTTAAAGATAATCACGATGGATTTTATATTTCAGGTCTAGAAACATATACTAGTGAATGGCTCGAGAATCGCACATTTGATCTTCCCGTGACTGAATGGTATAATGAAACAGAGGGAGATACTACAGATGTAAATGCATCACTTAGTAATGGATATGGAAACTTAGAATTACTAGGTGATTATGGAAGCTTTTCATCAGCAACCTATGAATCCTATCCAAATCAGACAGGTACATGGATGGCAAGTAATAATTCACATAGCTTTCCAATTATGGATCCAGGTGATCGTGATTTACAGAGTTTTGGAATTGATCAAGAAGGTTGGTGGATGTCTCATGAGTGGGATCAGAATGCTGGTGAAGCTGTAGATCAAAATCCGAGTATAAATTGGAAGAAGAATTATTCCGTTAGCGTGGATCTGGCAGATTACACGATTACATCGGCTTCAATTGATGCGGTGATAAATGCAACTGTGACAGCCATAACGTATGGGGCGGGTGGGGTTGAATGTCCCGGAGATAATATTCCTCAAGCTTATGCGGTTTATGATTTTGCCAGATTTTATATTCAAATAGAAAATATAGAGCAAACTCACAAATTTGAATTAGCATATAATAAAACCAGACACTTAGGAGACGATGATAATGCAGATGCTTTTGATTTGGATCATATGAATAACATACATTTAACAAGCTATGGGGAAGATATATTAATTGCTTATTTAACATCCATTTTTGAAAATACTGTTTATCCCATGTTCACAATTATTTTAGGAATTGATATTTACTGCGAAGATAATGTCCAGGTCGATAATGATAAATTTGATATGTTAAGATTCAACAATTTCTCCCTGAATTTTACTTTTGTTAAGAAAATGGATAGATATGCTGCAGTTTCTTGGAAACAAGGAGGAAACCAAGTTCCTTTTGCAGGTGTTAATGTTGTATATGGTCATCTTGAATTTGATTTAAAATGTAATCAGAAATTTGTAGCAGATTCACCAAATTCAGAAGTAAGAGCATTAATAAATGGAAATAAATTTGTACAAACAGTAAAGTTAACAAATATAAATCAGACTTCTGACCATATTTATCTTGATGTCACACCCCTAATTCAAAAAGGAATTAATATTACGACTTCAATTCAAATCATGCTCCTAGACAATTTCGTTTTAAATACTTCTTATATAGTATCAATAGATAATATCTCCCTTGAAATTCAATATGAATATACAGGCGCTTTAGATTCTACAGATTATGTTTTAAAATTAAATGGTGTTAATAAAACATTATCTAAATTAATAGAAATTGAGTGGGGCGAATTAGTTAATATCACTTTCGTTTATAGAAATAGTACAAAAGGTTTTATAGATAATGCCACTGTGCAGATATCAGGGGCAATTCCCACAGCAAACCTAACTGAAATAAAAACATTAAGTCATTATAATATTACAATTGACACAAGTAGTCTATCATTAGGAGAGAACATATTTACAATTTTCGCATCAAAATTAGCATATGTTGATCAAGAAATAACAGTAATTATAAAAGTTATTAAGAGAACTGCAGAAATGAGTTTATTTTTAAATGATGTTAATAAAACAGATGATAAATCAATTTTCCTTAATTCTGGAGACCCATTAAATATAACCATAAAATTAAGAGATTCCATAACAAAGAATTTTGTAGATGGTGTTGATGTAAAAATATATAATGGTGAATATTGGAATAAGACTTTAAATGAAACATTATCTTTGGCCCACTATAACACATCAGTCAATACCTCAACAGAACTAAATCCTGGAATTACGTTTCTAACATTGCTTATTGATAAAACGAATTATGAACTAATAGGTGATAGTATTACTGTATCTATTAGTGTTAGAGCGTCTAATTATAGTTTACTCCTCGATAGTGTAGACAAGACTGCATATCCTACAATTCAAAAAAATGTAAACGAAACTATAGAGATTAAATTTCTGTACAAAGATGATCTCTCAAAAACACATATTGAAGGTGCAAACATATCTTTAACTGTAGTAAGCAA
>JAEOTJ010000210.1 GCA_016839905.1 Promethearchaeota archaeon
CTTTTTTAATTTTTTAATTACATTATAATATCATTTAAGCAAACTTTCAATTCTATCAACTTCTTTTTTTGATGATTTATGCCCATTCGTTTTTTTTTAAAAATCATTAATATATTTAAATTATACAATGTTGATTTTAAATGAGAATGAACTTGTTTATAAATAGTTGATAAAAAGGTATGGAGAATAAAGTATTTATTAAATCTTCTTTAAATTTGCATGAATTATGTGAAGAGCAAGCAAAATATACATTCTTAGCTGGGGCGGGCATTTCTATGAATGCCCCCTCAAATATCCCATCAGCGAGGCAAATAGTAAAAAGTCTCTTGAATATTTGTGCTCCTGAGGAAGATCAGCCTTATATTCTTGATATTAAATCTTTAGGATATGAAATCTTTGTTGAAATCTTCCAGAATAACGTAGATCCTAATTTACGTTTTTTAGATTATTTTGATCAAATTACTAAACCTAATATTATTCATTATTTTCTTGCTATGATGTTAAAAGGGAAACATCACGTAATTACAACAAATTTTGATTATTTAATTGAACTTGCATTAATGAAAATTGAGGATAATTTAGAGAATATCGTTCTGGTTATCACCAAGAAGGATTATTCTAAATATAATACTCCTGGAAAAAATGATAAACTTATGATTTACAAACTTCATGGTTCTAAGAAAAATATTATTACAAAAGAGAATACCAAAAAGTCTTTGATTACAACTATATCATCCCTTGGAAGGGATAGAGAACAAGGGGAAACGTTTGCTATAGAGCCTTATAAAAAACCCGCCATAATAAACTTAATGAGAGATAGAACCCTTATCGTGTTGGGTTATTCGGGTTCAGATGATTTTGACATAAGTCCTACCTTACTTGAATTACCAGAGTTAAATAGAATAATATGGATATCTCATTCTACTTCTGATACACCATCAATTCATTTAATTAACCAAGATGTTCATTTAGAAGATCAATCATTTCATCAATTCTCGTCAACAGATCAGATGCTTATTGATTTAGCACAAAATGTTCCTTATGAAATTTACCGAATAACTGGAAATACGAGTATTATTGCTGAAATGATTTGGGCTTCAATTTTTCCCAATAAAGACAAGAATATTTATGATCTAATTTCAGAAAGAGATACTCAAACAACTGATTTTAAGGAATATATCTCTTCAATTTATGTAGATATAACTGAAATTGATAAGTTGTTTTTCGCAGAGGAGGTTTTCTCCATTTTTGGACTTTATGAACGTGCACTCCACTGTATTGATAAGGGAATAGAGCTTGCGACTCAAAAAAACGATCCCGATCTTAAAATCAGATTTATTAAAAAAATGGGGACAATTCATATGGCAAGGGAAGAATACGATGATGCTTTGAAATGCAGAGAAGAAGCCATAGACTTTTATTCAAAAATTAATGACTTAAGTGGTAAAGCTGATCAATTATTATCAATCGGTTCAATATATCGGTCCAAATTTGATTACGACCAAGCCTTAAAATTTGTAAAAGAAGCATATTCAATTCATAAAAAGCTAGATAATACTTATGGTCTAGCAAGTGATTTGAATTTATTAGGTTTAATTTTCTCTAGAAAGGCAAATAAGAGAAAAGCATTATCATATTATAAGAAGGGCTTGAGATACTCTGAGATCAACGGAGATCTATATTCAAAGGCTGTATTTTTATCCAATATAGGCGTAATACATTATAACTCTAAGGAATACAACGAAGCTTTGCCTTATTATTACGATTCTTTAAAAATCGAGGATATTCTTGGAAGAACTTGGGAATCTTTTATGGTGTTAAATCGCATTGCTGAAATTCATTATGATAAAAAAGAATGGAAAGAGGCTATTCCCAATTTTAAGAGAGCTTTAGAAATCGCAGAAAATATTGGTGAAGACGATATTGCTTTCATTCAATATGATCAGGGCATTGGTCATATGTTAAGCTATCTTGGAATTTGTTATGAGGAGATTGGAGAACTTGAAACCGCCTTGAGATATTATGAGAAATTGTTAAAAAGAGACGAATTATTTAACGATATAAAATCAATTAAAATTGATTTAGAACACATTGGAAATCTTCATTTAAAACTCAATGATAATGCATTAGCCGAGGAATTTTTGACGCGTGCTCGTAAAATGGAAAATGATTAGTAAGGAAATCGATTATATTTAAAGCTAATTTATTTGAGGTTCATTTCTTACTACACTAATAGAATTTACTATAAAAATTAGAAAAAAATAATAAAATCTGATTAAAAATGAGAGAGTTCATTCTTTCTTACGATGTAAGAAGTCTTCATTTACTACCACAAGTAGGACTGAATTATTTCTTTCTATTAAATTTTTTAATTCTATAAACAGAAATCAATGAAATTAAAAAACTGATTAATATCAAGCTATATCCCGAAATAATACTATTATTTGCATTATCTTCATTATCTGTTTTCGTTTCAGCCTCTTCCATAGGGCATTGATGTAAAACTTTAAAGGATGAGCCACTACAAAATACTATTAGGTTCGCATTGGCAGAAATATCAACTCCATTTATATCATTAGCCATTGTCATTTCTAATACGGGGATGTGGCTGGATTTATGAAAAACAAAAAGATTTTTATCAAGACTTCCTATAATATAGCTTCCATTAGAGGACATTGCTAAATCGTATATTTTTCCTATCATTGTTTTATTCCATAACGGTAATGAATTTGATCTTTCAAAAAGAAAGACTCCCGTATTCCAATTTCCTGTAGCCATATATTTCCCATCTGAAGAAATGGCTGTTGACCAACAATGAATTCCCGAATGATTTAACATTGGTATTGTTGAAGTCATATTAAATAAAATTGCTCCCGCAGGCCACTGTGCTCCAACTGCAATATATGACCCATTTTCAGAAATATCGACTGAAAAAGGATAGCTTTCACTTATGTAATAATTTTGAACCAAACTCACGCTAGACCCTGTTCTGTTAAATAAAGCAACCTCACCATCGTCTCCAGTACCATATTTCGCAACAATGAAATAAGTGCCATTTGAAGATATAGAAACCCCTAAACCTGCATATCCTCCCACGCCATCAGTCCAAATGGGAATGTTTGTGGAATTATGGAGTAATACCACTCCGGGAGCACCATAAGTACCCGTTCCAATAATATATTCTCCATTAGCTGAAATATCGATCCAATATATTTCGCCCGAAGGATTACTATAGTGCCATGATGGAGTAGAATCATCGTAGTAGTATGCTCTAATCCCTTTACTCCCACTAGTCGTTGCTATATTCTTTCCATCCGCTGAAATAACTACATCAGCACCTCCATAAGATGAGGTCCATATTGGTTGAGAAGAATTACTTCTGAAAAGAGTTAAATTTTGACCGGTGATGGCAGCAATATATTCTCCATCTGCCGAGATCGCCACATCTCCAATCGTTCTAACATCTGAATATTCCCATAACAATGAATAAGTATGAATGTTCGAAGGTTTTGGTTTAAAAGAGTTCATTGTAATTTCAGTATTATGTTTCTCAATTCTTATAAACGTAGAAAAACTTATCATTATTGGAATTAAAATGAAAAAAAGTAAGATGCCTAGTTTTTTTTCCGTATTCTTATTCTTTTCTTTTGTTTTCATTGTTATATGTCCATTTAATGATCATTAATCAATTAATCCTTCAATTCTTTCAATTTCTTTTTTAGATGATTTATGACTCTTGGTTTTTTTTAGAATTCCTATGACTCCTATGGCGGAAACTCCTCCTATAACGCTAATTACCACGATTATCATCATTAAATCTGAATCCTCTGGAGGTTGCGTATCATCTTCAGAAGCGGGCGAATGTTTTCTCACTTGGATGCTTGCATTACTGATTTTTCCAAAACTATCATTAGCAAAAAATTCAATGATTATGATATCCTCATGTGATAGAGGTGTCCAAATGGATGTCCATAGTGTTTGATTTATCGTGCCCGATTGACCCGTAAAAGTATGATTCGCAGACCAATGCGTGCCATTCCAAATCCTATACCACATCGTATTGAGCGTAAAATCCTCAATGATTAAGGAAAAGCTTGGTGCTGAACTATTCATGTTAGAATTGAGTGAAGGTGAATCAATTGAAATGTTAGGGGCTAATGTATCCTTTAATATTGTTGTCATGTTACTTCCTATATTCCCTACAGAATCGTTAGCATGAAAAGTAATGTTGATATATCCATCTAAAAGATCATTCCAAGCCCATTGATCTATTGATCCGCTAGTAGATCCTGTAATGTCAAAAATGGTAGAATTCCCTTCTATTACATACCACGATTGATCCATATTATCTTCTATGATTAATAGGTCATAAGAAGGAGCTGAAGAATTGATAATTGCATTATTTAAAGGCTCTATAATAATGACGATTGGAATGGTCGAATCTTTAGTCATCATTCCATCGGCAATCCCTATATAATTTCTGGAATCATTGACATGGAAATGAATTTCTACATTACCGCTTCCAAATCCATCCCAGCCTGCTTGATTGATATCATCCGTTAATCCGATAAATGAGTAAATTGTTGGATCTGAACCGAGAGTATACCAAATACTATCTTGAATTCCCTCATCTATCGAAATCGTGAATTCTGGGGAATTATTGCCAAATAAAGTATTATTAGATGGAGATGAGATAGAGATATTTGGGGCGTCCCAAAATAGGGGATAATTATCTTGTCCGCCTCCGCTCCCAGGAACGTCATAGGAGTAGCCAGGATCGCTCACACCATCATCATTAGCATCTTTACCCGCTGCGAAACCTTCCCAGTAATTTCCGAGCGATCCATTATCCCAATTATTATTTGTAGCTTCATCTGTAGCGTGTTCTTCACCATTCCCAATAAAAGTGTTATTAAAAATATTATTATTATTGGAATTGGAATCTGAAACCTTTATTCCATAATCTGAGTTATTTTTTAATACCGTGTTGGAGATGTTGTTCAAATCAGACTGGTGGAGATAAATACCGGATTCTGTATTGAAAGATGCACTACAGTTTGATATCGAATTATTATTGCTGAAGTGAACGGAGATTCCCCTAGTTCCTTGTGTAATATTGAGGTCTTGGATTGAAGAGTCATCTACATTAACGAGAATTATTTGTCCCGCATCAGTAAAATTATCCCCAATTAGATTATTTTCATCTTCATAATAATATATTTTTTTATTATTCAGTAAATTTGATGATTTTATTCTATTGGAGACATACTTTTTCTGAGAAGAAGAACTTAATAGTATTCCACCGCCTGTTAAGTTATTTTCAGAGACCGTGTTATTATAACTAGAATAAAAAGAAATTCCGAATGAGCCAAAAGAGATGTTATTTTTAGTAATTGAATTATTATAACTGCTAATCCTAATATAAAGTCCCTTTAAATTACCTTGAATCCTATTTTCTGAGATATTATTAAACGTGCTTTCTGTCAAATAAACTCCATCTTGGTTATCTATTAGATTGTTATTTATAATGGTACAATTATCAGAATTACTGATATGGATACCATAACTTGCTTGTTCAGAAATGTTATTATTAGAAACAGTAATGTTAAATGCATTGTTTATTGTTATCGGTGTTGTTCCTTTGGTAAGGTTAAAGCCATTTATTGTCGAGTTTTCAACAAAATATAATAATATTTGCCCCGCATCCGTGAAATTACTTGCATCAAGTCCAGCTTCATTAACATAGTAATATACGGGACCTCCATTTACTGTATTCGACGTGGAGATGTAATTAGAGAGTAATTCACTCAATGTTCTTGCAACAATATCAATCCCGGATTGAATTAATCTATTTCCAGTAATATTATTTTGTCGAGATTCAGCAATCATTTCAAAACTTTCTATTCCTATTCCACTAATACATTGACTTATATTGTTATTTTTTACGAGATTATCCCAAGAAGCCCATTGTATTAAAATTCCCGTAGAAGTGTTAAATATTACATTATTCGAAATCGTGTTGTTTCCGCAATGCCATAAGTCTATTCCCCAATTAAGGTTTGATAAATTGTTACCAGTCAATTGACTATTGTTTACATTTTCAAGCATTATCCCATCTAAAGATATTTCGCTACCAGAATTGAAAATCGTGCAATTTCTTATTTCAAAATAATCATTATAAGATTCAGCAATTTTTATCCCCCATCCTGTAGATGATTTATTTACATCAATTGTAATGTTTTCTATCACATAAGGTTCTCCCCAAGTGCCTTTTCCACTACACCAATCATAATTCGCGGCAGTAGTCCAGTTAGAACCCGTGATATGAATGAACGTGAAATTATTCCAATACCCTGAAGGATTTGGTTGGGCGAAAATATCTTCGCTATTAGCATTTACCTCTTGATTCGCCCTGAAATAATCATTAAAATTTGGTAATAACAAGCTTAAAAATCCGCATATTGTCAATATAAGTAATAAACTGGTAATCTTTTTGTTCATCGGTCTTTCCTCCTTTTTTTTAAATCTAAAATATTCTACTTTATAATTCTATTTGAAATATTTTAAAGTTATTGTAAAAAAATACAATTCTTTTAATATAAAAAGAAAAAATTAGGATTGCGTATCAAATTCAGTGATGACAAGATATTTAGATTGTTAATTAAAATTACTAAGAAAGAAATCCAATCATTATTTCCATTCCTTTTTCCATTTATCTCTCGGAATATTTTGACGACAATATTCCACGCATTTATGACCGTCATAAC
>JAEOTJ010000063.1 GCA_016839905.1 Promethearchaeota archaeon
ATGATTATGGATATAGTATTGAATTAGACGGTTCGGGAAATATATATATCACGGGAATAACCTTTAGTTTTGATGTGGGAAATGGTGATGCATTTATTGCAAAATTTGATAGTTACGGGAATTCCTTATTGAACATCACCTGGGGTGATAGTGGTGTTGATTTTGGAAGAGATATTGCTTTAGATGGTTTGGGAAATATTTATATTACAGGAGAGGGAGGAAGTGATGCATTTATTGCAAAATTTAACAGTACAGGGGATCTTAAAAAAAATAGCACCTGGGGTGGTAGCGACGATGATAATGGATATAGTATTGCTTTAGATGGTTCGGATAATATATATATTACTGGAGAGACTGAGAGCTTTGGTGCAGTGGATTGGAATGCGTTTATTGCAAAATTTAACAATTCGGTGGATCTTCAATGGGCTACCATCTGGGACGCCGGTGATTCAGATCGTGGATATGGTATTGCCTTAGATAATTCAAGAAATATATACATTACAGGACGAACTTATAGTTTTGGTAATGGGGATGCTGATTCTTTCATTGTAAAATTTGACAGTACGGGGACTTCTCTGTGGGAAACTACTTGGGGCAAATGGGCTAATGATTGGGGATTAGATATTGCTTTAGATGATTCTGGAAACATTTACATTACGGGAAGGACTGATTCTACTGTAAGTTATTATAATATTGATGCGTTTATTGCAAAATTTGATAGTTCGGGGAATCTACAAGGGGATGGTACTTGGGGCGGCAGCGATACTGAGGGCGGAATTGGTATTGCCTTAGATGTTTCAGGAGATATATACATTGCAGGAGCAACTGAAAGCTATGGTGCAGGGGATTATGATACTTTCATTTTGAAATGGACAACATCTAGCGTTCCTGACGATATTTCCGAATTATTTTCCATAATTATTATTATCATAATTATCGCATCAGTAGCTGCTATTGGTGCTATTGGTGGTATTGTATGTGTCAAAAGATATAAAAAAAAGAAGCACGGATATATAAGGAAACATTCAAAAAATACCTTTAAACCAGAAAAAAAAGTGATTAAAAGAATTAACAGTGAGCCTTATAATTCCATTAATTCATCTATGATGAGTGAAAAATCTCATTTATCTGAAGGACAGCGACCATATTCACCCCCTAAGGGGCCAAAAATCGGTGTTTATTGCGCTTCTTGTCATGCTTCTCACTCTATTACGAGAGAGCAATTTGAAATGTTCAGTTGCGGAAGATGCGGGCATCATTTCTTTAATATAGGATATTTTTGTAGAAATTGCAACCAGATTTACCCAATCTCTAAGGTGGATTTCATCAAACTTCAAGAAACTGAAACTTTACTTTGTTACGAATGTAATAACGTGATGGAATTATCAAGATCGGACCAATAACCTTTCTTATTTTTATTATTGGATAGAATTAAAATAACTAAAATCGATATGATTCTGGAGATTTTTTATCTTCTTAATTTATAGACATTTTCATGTTGAAATTTTACCATACATAAAATTAAAATAGTAGATTGATATTAGATCCTTATCTTTAAAATGAATAATTGGATGTTGAAAAATGAGTACAAGTTTTAAATTAAAAATGATTTTGATTGGTGCGGGTGCCGTAGGCAAAACGAGCTTAGTAAATCGATTCGTGAATAATAGATTTGAAGCGGGGTATGCTCTTACTGTCGGCGTAGATTTCCTCTCTAAACAAGTGGAGTATGAACCCGGGGAAGTTGCTACCCTCTCAATTTGGGACGTAGGGGGGCAGCAAAGGTTTGAGAGTATTCGGACCACATTTTATCGCGGGGCTTCGGGGACATTATTAGTATTTGATTTAACAAGAGATCAAACGTATAAGGAGATTAGAACTTGGTTAATAGAAATAAGGCAATTTTCTAGTCCGGATATACCTTTCATACTCATTGGTAATAAAGCCGATTTACTTGAAGATGTAGGCGAAGTTATAGATAGGAATGCAGCCCGTGAATTTGCCGAATCTGAAGGTAGCATTTATATCGAGACATCAGCAAAAACAGGGGCAAATGTAGATGAAGCCTTTACTGAATTAACACGTAAAATTATTAAATCAAAAACTGAAAAGTAAAAATAAATTTTTATTAAATTTTTTCTTTAGTTTAATTTTCGCTGAAATCTCAACGAAGAGATGAATGGATTATTTTAATAGCATCAATTAAATCTTTTCGTTCAATAACTAATGATAAATTTAATTCCTCTGAACTCTGGGACAGAGCTTTGATATGAATGTTTTCTAATGCTTTAAAAATGATTGCTTTTGTTTTATTTTCTAAAATTTTAGAACCGGTTATATTAATAATTGCTACATTTTCTAGTTTAATATTAAAGAATTCTGAGAAATATTTGTAATTTTCTAATGCATTTAAGGCTCTTTTACTATCACCTTGTTTAATTACAAAAGAGGTGCTAATTTCACTTGCGCTCTGTGAGACTAAGGAAACACTTATTCCTTGTTTTCCCATTATTTTAAAAATCTTTCCAAGTACTCCTGGAACATCCACCATTGAACCAGAAGTTATTGTAATAATTGAAGCATCTTCAATAACCGATACGCCTTTGATTTCTTCTTTATCCGTGTGTTCAGAGATCCTTGTAAAATTAATTTGTTCCATAGGTTTATCAAAATTCCTTATTTCTAAGGGAATTTTGTGTGTTTCAAGAGCCTCCAGACACTTTGGATGAAGAACTTTTGCTCCAAAATTAGCAATCTCTTTTGCTTCGGTATAATCGATGTTCCTTATTAATGAAGAGGTTGGTATATATTTTGGGGCAATCGCAAGTAATCCATCAACATCTTTCCATAAAATTACTTTAATATCTTTATCAACGCCTACTTCGTAAAGAGAATGTGCCAATATAGTCGCAGTATAATCTGAACCGCCCCTACCTAATGTAGAAATATATCCGATTTTATTTCTGGCTATAAATCCAGTTATACAAAAAACAAATTCCTTTTTTATGGTCTCTAAGAGAGGAATGATTTTATTTTTTACACGATTATTGGTTAAATCATATAAAGGATACGCATTATTATAATTATCATCTGTTATTATTACTTTATTTGCGGGAATATAAACAGCATCTATACCTTTACTATGAAGAAACTCGGATAATATATATGTTGATAAAATTTCACCAAAGCTAGAAACATAATCTATGTAGTATGGTTCAAGTCCAAACTCTTTTATGTCTTCAAGAACATCTTCTAATTCACTTAATTTACTATCTACCCAATCTTTTGCGTTATTGTAATGTGGGTTATCCTCTTCAAATATTTCTTCAATTATATCCATGTGCTGTTTTTCTATTAATAAAATATTTTTATTTACTTCCTTTTCATTTGGTATACTCCTGGCGGTTTTTAATAATAAGTTTGTGATGCCATTAAGAGCAGAAACAACATAGATTTTTTTATCATCCTTGTATAATTTTGTTATTTCATAAATTTTCTTAAAAACATTTTCATCTACTAGGCAGCTACCTCCAAATTTCATTATATTAATAGTCATTATTTCAATTCCTTATCATTTATTAATCTTATTAAAGCTCTTAAATTAAGAGTAATAAATATATTTTATTTATTAATATAAAAAGTAAAAATTTTAGAGATACTATGAGTAAATTAATAACTAGTTAATTTGACATTGATAAATTATAACATGTCTTCTATATTTTTAATTTGAGCATCGATGTTTTGTATCATCACATCTACTTTTCCTTTTTTTTGTTTTAATTCTTCAGAAGTAATTTCACCAGTTAATTCTTTCATGTCAAAATCTATACCTATTTTTTGAAGATTTGCTTTCTTTATTTTAAGTTCCATTATAGTTTTTTTCAATTCTTCCATTTGTATCGTATTAGCCTCATTACTTGCTCCTTGAGTTTTAGGGGGCGGAGGAGCTACTTTAGTAGGAGGAGCTGCTTTAGTAGGAGGAGTTGCTTTAGTAGGAGGAGTTGCTTTAATAGGAGAAGCCACTTTAGTAGGAGGAGCTACTTTAGTAGGGGGAGCCACTTTAGTAGGAGGAGCCACTTTAGTAGGAGGAGCTATTTTAGTAGGGGGAGCCACTTTAGTAGGAGGTGTTGCTTTAGCAGGAGGTGTCTTAAGAGCTGAGGGGGATTTAGTGTTTATTAATTTGGCGGGAGTTACTGTAACTGGTGCCTTTTGTTCACCAATATTTGAAACATGAGCAAAAGGAGATGTTTTTAATTTTAATCTTGCATCTTTTGGAACAGATCCTATTGATTTTGGTCTTTGTTTAATCATAAAATCCTCAGGATTTAATTTCAAACCTTCTAGTTTCTGACTAATTTTTGGTTTAAATAATATTGATGATTCTTGTTCAATATTTTTAGTATCTGATAATGCTTTTGGGACTTTTACTTTCCGAAATTTTTTCATGAGAAGTTCAGGAATTTCTGGTTCTTCTGAAGGAGACTCATCTGGAGGAGTGGGTTTTATAGGTGTTGGTAGGGACACTGGCGTTAAGGGAGTTTTAGGGGGTGGAGGGATTTTGGGGGGCGGGGGGGGTTTTGGAGCTGCTGGGGCCTCTGGAGCTTTTGGAGCCTCTGGAGCTTTTGGAGCCTCTGGAGCTTTTGGAGCCTCTGGAGCTGGTGAAGCTGCTGAATCATCTACTTTCTTTAGCATTATTTTTATTTTTTGTGCTTTATCATAAAAATCTCTTCCTACTGAGTCATCTCCTAAATCTATTGATAAATCTGATATTTTTTCAAATAATATTACAGCCTTTTGAAAATCTCCACTTTCTAGAGCATCCATAGCTTTTCCTGTCAACTCATCTCTTTCAAGCAATGGTTTTAGCAAAGGAGACACCTCAGAACTCATTTCCAAAACATCAGCAATGATTGTAATCATTTTATTACGATTTTCACTATTTTTAGCAATCATTGAATATGTTTTTAATCCAATTATATGTTCAATTTGTGCTGGGTCCGTAGCATCCTCTAAGTCTTGTTTATTAGCAATAACTGCCGTATGAGCATTTGGGGCTTGTTCTTTAATTAATTCTAAGAAAAATTTACTTTTTTCAACATTCTCCATCGAGGAATCAGTAATTAATAGAACAGCATCACTTCCTCGAAGAAAATTTGTCCATAAATAGCTAAATTGTTCTTGACCAGCGAAATCCCAGAGATGAAAGTATAATTTTCCTATTTTTATAGTTGCAATATCTCCAGTGATCGTAGGAACATGTTGCATTGGGATTTCCTCTGCTTTAATTAATCTTGTTATAGTTGTTTTTCCTACACCAGAAAAACCCGCTAATGAGATTTTAGGTCTTAGGTTTCTATGTACAGCATCGATTGTAGGGTCAAAAACTTCAAAAGTTTTTGCGTCGAATTTATGATGTAAAATGTCTTCAAAAATGTTTAAAAATTCTTTCTTACATTTATTCAATTCTTTTTTAATATTATCAAAATTATCGGTTAAGCCTGTTATAAAGAGAAATATTAAATCTAAATCTTTTTCTGTTATATAAGAGATTTTAAATTTATAATAATCATGATATTGAATTTTATTTCCTCCTTTAAAAGCATCCTCTATTAATTCTAAGATTAAACTATCAAAAACATCTTGTTTTAATGCTTTTCCAAAATGACGATAATATAACAAATCTTTACCTTTATAAATATAAACTTGTCTTAAAATTGGATTACCACCTTGTTATTTTTAATTCTATATGATATGATTTTATGATGAGATGTACTTAATAAGGTCTTTAATAATTGAGAATTTCTCTTTATTAACACTTTCCTTTTTTAAAGCTGACTCTATCTTCTTAATCTCCTTATTAAAATCAAATTTAGAAAAATCTTTTATATCTTCCTCCTTAGTGCTTTTACTTAATAGTGCTAAAAATGTGCTAATATTTGGCATAAATTTGGCTAAATTCACATTTAGGTCCAGTTTTGAGATTAATATTAATTTTTCACTAAAAGTGAATATGTAATGATATTCTTGAGCTTCAAGCGCAAAAGAATTTATTTGATTTAAATTTAATTCCTCTTCTAATTCTTTTCTTTTATTGATAAAATCGAGAATTGCTTGAGGGATGACTTTTCCTTTAGAAAATTCTTTAATTGCTGAAGAAATAATAATACCATACCAATTTGCTATTGCGCTTTCAGCATCTAGCTCAGATTTCAATTGAGAGATAATATTCTCATAATTTATTTCTGACATTATATTTCTATAATTATTTTTATAAAATAAATAAGAGTATTTTTATTTATATCTTTTTTATTTTATGTATAATCTTCATATATAAGAGATAAATGGATTTAACTAATTAAAGAAATTGCGACCTTATAAATTTCATTTTTCCGAAAAGGAGTCAGATATTACGATCATTTCTGACTCAAAGCAAGCAATTCAAAAAGCAAGAAAAGTTTTCTATTATCATAGAAAGATATTAGACACTTATGTCTTAAAGAATAAACATTTTTTAACATCTTTTGATCCAGTAAGAGTTAATACAAACCTAAAAATAATTCAATTAATGTCAGAAACCTCTTATCTATGTGATGTTGGTCCAATGGCGATAGTTGCAGGTGCTTTTGCAGATATAATGTTAGAAGATATGAAAAAAAAAGATAATCCTGATTTTATCCCGGGAAAAATTGCAGTAGTTGAAAATGGAGGGGAGATCGCCATTGATTCTGAAGAACCCATAAAATTGGCATTATATGCAGGAAAAAATGAATTAAATCTAAATATTGGTTTTCTTGTGGAAAAAAAAGATTGTCCCATTGGTATTGGTACAAGTTCTGCAACTGTAGGGCATGCTATTAGTTTAGGGCAAGCTGATGCTGTAACAATATTTGCAAATAATGCCGCCTTAGCTGATGGCGCAGCCACAGCTATAGCTAATATCGTAAAAGGAGAAGATATTGAAAAATCCATTAAAAAAGGTTTGGATGCAGTAGATGATATCGAAGGGATAAAAGGTGCTTTTATTTCACGTAAAAATAATGTTGGACAAGTAGGAAAAATCCTAAAAATGGTTAAAATTATAGGTAATAAAAAACAATTAATAAATGAAAAGATAGAAAATATATTTCCGGGAGATTTTAAGATTTTTAAATAACCCAATACAATGGAGCATCTTTTCCATTTATATTTTTAGATGAACAAATTCGGTTTAAATATGTTAAATTATAATATTTTTCAATTTGTTCTTCAGACATTTCTTCAAATAGTTGCCAATCTAAATTTATAAAATAATAATCAGGAATAGTAATATAAACATCATTTCCATATGAATTCTTAATTTCTTTTAAGCGATTAACTCCATTTTCATCATAATGATTTTCTGGGGGAAATAAATTTTGTCTAATACTTATAAATTCATATATATCATCTGTTTTAAGGTCTTTATTTTCAGTATTATAGGGGTATTTATAATAAATAAATATATTATCAATTCCAAACTCAGTTATTATAACACTCTTATTCGTAGAATAATTAGTATGCCATTTAAATGTATTTATCTCTCTTTTTTTAACTATAAATGGTTCAAAGCTAAATATTTCATGAGTAAAAGTAGCAAATAAAGAAAAAACTACTATAAAAATTAAAAAAAATTTTGACCCTTTAGTTTTAATAGAATCAGTTTTAATGAGTTTATAAATATATGAGATAAATCCTATAATAATAATTGGTGGAATCATGTAGATAATTCTTACCCAGAAGTGATTATTTGTTGGAAAGAGCTCAAGTAATAAGGCACATAATAATATAAAACCAAAACCATCCGCCCAAATAAATAAATATTTACCTTTTGGCTTTTTCTGAAATAGGATATATCCCCATATAGCAAAAGCGGCAAAAATCATTATCTCTATACCGATTAAAATCGAAGTAAAAACTAAATTAAAAATGAAAGAATTACCAATCAAAAATATAATTGTTAGAAAGATTACAACACATATTATCAATGGTTTAATTATATTTTCCTCAATATATTTGTAAAATTTAGATTTTTTACCCATAATCGTTAATTTAAATCTTCCTTTAGTGAATAAAATAGATTTTTGCATTCTCCAAATAAAAAGACTCCCTATTACTCCTACCATAACGAGTGCGATTATTATAATATACCAAGGGAAATCAAATAACCATATAAACCAAAATTGATTGGTAGAAATACCAACATTATATAAAAATAAAAATATCCCCGTTAATGAACATAAAAAAATTAAATCAATTCCTCTTCTATAATCCTTAATAAAATAGATTAAATAGACCCATATAAATGAAATTAAAAAAATAATTGTAGTAAGAGCGTGAGTAAGTAATGCACTTATAAAAAAAAAAGTAATTAAACCATAATAGAAAATAATATTTGAAGTTATAATTTTCTTTGTTGGCCTATCTAGTTTTATGAAATTTTGAAATCTTACATATAACAGAAAAAATATAGCTAAACATTGAATTATCGCTAATCCTGATGGCCAGAATTGAATCATCATGTTTGAAAAACCTAAAGAAGAAAATTCTAATAAAAATACACCAAATATAGCTAAATTCTGATTTTTAAAAATCCTCATTAAAATATTATAAAATATTAATGTTGATAGGAAAAAGGTATAAAAAGGGAAGAATCTTGGAATGAGTAAAAAATCCACTCTGGAAAACAAATGAATTATATTACAAAAGATATGCAAGCCTAATAGCCCATAGTATTCCTCTATGGGTAAAGATTTCATGTTAGATATCATTTTAATTATGGTAATATGAATCCATGGGTCGGTTCCACCAAATGGATCAAATCTTATAGCTATTACAATACAAAGTAATAGGATAAAAATAACCAATAAAAATCCATTTAATGGAATATTTTCTTTCAAATAGTTTTTAAGTGAAAATCTTTCACTCTCCCCAGATTTTTCAATAGATTTATTAAGATTTAAAAATGTAAATTTTCCATATTTTTTATTTCCAATAATAATATAGAAAATTATCATAAAAAATGGAACCAGAATTATAATTAGGTAAAAAGCTCCTGTTAATGGTATTCCCATTAAAAATCCAAAATAACCAATGAGAATATAATATGATAGGTTTGATAAAATTGTTAAACTTAATTTCTCTAAATTATTAAAATCCATTTTTTTTAGAATTATAAAAAATATTGGAAAAGTAGGGAGAAATAATATAACATAAATAGTACTTAGAATTACGGCTGTACGGAAGGTAAGATCTATAATTAAGATTTCAGAAATGTTAAAGATTACACTTAAATTTATTAAAGAGAAAAATATGAATAAAAGAGATATGAAGGAAATTAGAAAAACAAATAAGTAAATCCTTGATTTATTAAGAAAAAGAAATTCTTTTATCTTTAGCTTAAAATCTTTCATTTAAAAGAAAAAAATTTAATTTATTTTCATATCAATATTATATTTTTTACAATACCACATTAAATAATCTCGAAGACCTTCCTCTTGGTTAAATTCTGACTCAAAACCTATAAGGGCCTTAGCTTTTGAAATGTCTCCAAAACTATGTTTTATATCTCCGGGTCTTGGATCTGTATATTTTATGTTTAGATTTTCCTTACCTGTAAGTTTTAACATTAATTTTGCGAGATCGGTTAATTTTATTGGAGACCCACACGCTATATTTAAAATTTCTCCTGATGCATCACGTTCAGCAGTTAATATATTTGCATTAATTACGTCCTTAATATAAGTAAAGTCTCTAGATTGTTCTCCATCTCCAAATATTAATAAATCTTCACTACGAAGAATTCTACCTAGCCATATTGCGATAACTCCACTATATGTCGAATCTTTTTGTCTTGGACCAAAAACATTAAAATATCTTAATGATGTCGTGTTCAAACCATAAACCTGATGAAATACTTGCATATATGCTTCACATGCTAATTTAGCAACTCCATAGGGGGAGATTGGTAACCTACGCATATCCTCTTTTTTAGGCAATGTTGGTGTATCTCCATATACTGAAGAGCTCGATGCAAAAATGACTTTTCCAACATTTCTCATTCGAGCAGCATTCAAAATGTTAATAACTCCATTAACATTTACATCGTTACAATTTTCGGGCATTTTAACAGATTGGGGAACACTTGTAAAAGCAGCTTCATGATATACGATATCAACATCTTTAAAAACATCCAATAGAAAGTTTAAATCTCTGATATCGCTTTTGTGAAATTGAAAATTCTCATTCTTTAAAGCAATTTCTAAATTTTCTCTTCTACCATTAAAAAGATTATCAATACCAATAACTTCTGCACCTAAATCGAGTAATCTATCTGTTAAATTACTTCCAATAAACCCAGCTGCCCCTGTTATTAAAACCTTTTTTTCTTTAAAGAACATAAATGTTTCTTTCTCATATTTAATTATTAGTAATTATGGTGCAAAATTTATTAACAATTTTTTAGTTTTTGTTTTTACTATTATTAGGAAGATCAATCTTTTTAAAAAATATGAAATTTAAGAATATTAAAAATGATAACAATTGGATTTTTTTTATTAGGCCTTAGTATATTTGTTATATTTTTTACACTAATAACCTTATTTGGTTTTTTTTTCCAGTATCATATTTTTTCAATTTTTAAAGAAAAAAAATTTAACTTAACGATTTTATTGGAATCTTTTGGAATTGGAACTTTATTATTTATTTGTTATTCATATTTAATCATTAACTTTTTTAGAGCTTTTAATTTTTTTACAATTTATCTTCCTCTTATTATATTTGATATTCTTAATTTAATACTCTTTTTAAAAAAAAGAAGAATTAATATTAAAGAAATAATTCAAAATCTTCTTTCTAAAAAGCAAAACATCTTATTATTATTTTTCACATGTTTATTTCTCCTGCTTGTTATGGGAGTAATTGAAACTCATCTAAGTCTTGGTTCAACTGATCCCTTTAGATGGACTGAAAGTGTTTTATATCTTCTTAGATATGGTGATTTTTACTATGACTTTATGACAGTTCGTACGGGTGGTTTTGTTATCTTTTGCGCTGGTGCTTTATTAATAACTAATGAACTATATATACAATACTTTTTCATTAAATATGTATCGACTTTTATTTTTTTCATCAATATTTTGGTAATTTATAAAATTGTATCTCGTTTTTTTAATAAAAAAATCGAAATATTTATTTGTTTAATTATTGCTCTAAGTTTTAATTATCTATTATATAGATCTGCATTATTTTTACCTTCAGTTTTAACAGTACCTTTATGTTTAATTTTCTTTATGACCTTATTTGAAGAGGAAAGTCTTAGAATCCTTGTAATAAGAGGATTCTTAATCGCAGGAATATTCCTCTCTCATATCCTATATGGTCTTTTTTTTTTAATTTATTTCTTAATGTATGAAATTATAAATATTATCTTAATTTTAAAGAAGAATTTAAAAACCAAAGAATTCAAATCATTTAAATTAATTTCTAATTTCTTAAAACAGAATGGAATATTATTGCTAATTATATCAATTTGTATTATTCCTTATATATTAAACCTCGTTATTAATGGTTATAACTTATTTAATTATACTATTGGTTTTCACTTTAATCTGAATAATTTAACGATTAAACATATCCCGAATCTAATTAAATTTAGTTCCTTTAATGTGAAATTTATTAAGATTATGAATCCCATTGAAACTAATATTATTTATAATATTATAATTTATGGATTGAGTATAATTGTAAATAAAACATTAAATTGGGGTGTTATCTTTATTATATTAGGACTATTTTATTGGAAAAAAAGCTTTAATACAAAAGAAAACTACATTATCAATTTTATAAAATTTTCTTTTATTCTTACTGTGATAATATTTATTGTTGATTCTTGTCTGTTAATGAGTCAAGATAAGATGATCTTCACCGTAGCATCCTTTATAAATCAATTTGGACCGAGAGTTTTTGAGATTTTTTCACCCCTATGGTGTATTTTAGTAATTTTTAGTATAAAAATGATATTTGATCATATAAGTAATAAAAAAAATAAAAATATTAACCGGGGAATGATTAAGCAAGAAAATACGTTTGATTTAACAAATAGGTTTAATAAAGCTTATTTAATTATTATTATGGTTTTAGGTGCTTCTTTATATTCTTCTCATTTGATTATTCATTATAACTTTTTTTATACTAGTTATTACGACGATGATGATCTACCTGAAGCAGTTTTATTTATCACAGATTATTTTAATGATGAGGAATTTGATGATTATAAAGAAATTAGAATTTTACTACCCGAACACCCTAAAACAAATATTATTTATCATATTATTTATCAAAAAAATATTGAAAAGTTTTATTTAGAATTTGATGAGACTTCATATTCAGAATTAAGAGGGATTATTGATGATAATGAAACAGATTTTGTATTAGTAGATAAAAGTGAATGTAAAGAATCATGTATATCAGAAGTTAAAACCACTATGGATATATTATTTGATAATACACGATATCTTTTCTGTAAATTATAAGAAAAAAAAAAATGAGCTATATCTTGAAAGTATTATTTATTGACCAGAAATTTGGGGGAAGTGAAGTTGGTGGGGCATTTAAAAGTAATTATGCAATTATTAATGAATTGAAGAAAAATCCAGAGTTCGAGATTCTTGTATTCACAAGATTTTCAAATCCTACGAAAAGTAAGAACCTAAGAACGAAAAGAATAAGGCCCGAGTTAATCTCCCCGATGAAAAGATTGAATTCGCTAATTTCCCTCTTGAGAATATATAGATATTTTGGTTTTTTTCCTATTTTAAGAGAAATTCGAAAATGGAAACCAGATATAATTATCGTACAGAGAGATTTTACATTTGCTACCGTTCTCGCTGGATTCATAAAAAAAACTCCAGTTATTAATATTGTTAGAGATGCTATGGAATTTTGTCCTAAACATATTGACATTATTAATGTTTCTTCGAATTGTTCTTCAAGAAGAACAAGAAAATTTTGTTGGAATTGTATAGATAGATGGCGAACACTTAGAATTATTCTTGCCGATAAACCAAACGGTTGGAATTATACATTTAAATCGTGTTTCTATACTATTTATTATAAATATAGGTATTTCATAATTAAACTATATTGTTTTATATTAAGATTTGCAGCTCTTCATATCGTTGCTTCTCCTCTAATGAAAGAGTTAGTCTCTAAAAATGTTAGCAGTAATAGAATTTTAGTGAAAAAAATCACTCCAATTGAATATTCTGGTGTTAAAATTTCTAATAATAAAATCGATGAAGAAGTTCTTAGAAAGATCGAAAAATATGATATAAAAATTCTATATGTTATCCCTAGACATGAAGGTGGAAGTAAGGGATATCCTTTTGTAGAGAAAATGTTAGATATTCTCCCCAAGGAGTGGTTAGTTATTGTTTCAGGAATTGTTTTCGAAGAATTACAGCAATATGATAATGTCGTGAATATTAAGAAAATCCCTATAAGTAATTTATATTATTTATATAAAATTGCGAATTTAACAATAGTACCATCAATTTATACCGAGGCATTTGGTAGAGTTATCCTTGAAAGCATAATAAATAAAACACCTGTCATAATTTCTCCTCAATGTGGCGCAAAATATCTATTTGAAGATAATGATTATGTTAAAATAGTTCCATTGAAAGTAGAATTATGGTTTAAAGAAATTAAAAATTTATTAGAAAATCCTATAGTTATCCCCGATGATGACATAGCTGTTTCTAAGAAAGATTTTTCTCCTGAAGAGTGTGCCAATGAAATAATTGAGTTAATAAAAAAAATTACTAAAAAATAAGTCATACTTATTTACCAATAATATATTCATTATAAGGGAGTTTACGAATAATCTTTATTAAAATAAGACATCCAATATAAATCATCACCAATGATAAGCTACAGTATAAGAATGCTTGAGCCCTAGAAACTTCTGGTCCAAATTCATTCCATAAAGTAATACCTAATATAAAATAAAGTATGATCCAGACTGCCGCCATAACTACTCTATGTGTAAAATACAATCCTGTAGATTTTTGCCCCGTAAACCACCAAAATTTAATACATTTATTTTTTATTTTTTTTCCCCAGCTAATATCTGATGCTTCATTATCTTGAAAAGATTCATCATTTTCAATTCCAATATTACTCCAATTAAAACCTTGAGAAAAAATCAATAATAAAAGATAAATTGAGCAAATTGAAAAAACTACATACTTCATTACAATAATACATTCAATCTGGATAAGTTGGAAAAAAATATAAGAAAAAAAGCAACCCACGACAATAATTACTTTTAATAAATTGTTCTCCTTTAATGATTTTTTAAATTCTTCATAATTAAATGCTATATATATCCCCAATAAAAAATTAATAAAATATGGTATGAATCTAAAGAAAAATCCTAAGTCTATAACATAATTAATATCTTTAGAAGAGTATTCATAAATGATAAATTTATCTCCAATAAAAAACATATTTATGCCAATGGCATTTAATATGAAAGATAAGATGGTTAAAAAGAAAACAATAATAATAATGATTTGTTTTTCTCTAAGACTCATACTTTTAAATAATTTTAATATTGCTGGAAATATTAAATAATAAAAAAAAAGGACAAAAACGAACCAAACTGTATATACGTGACCTGTTAACGCTCCTATTAGATAATTAATGATAAAATTAGCTATAAATTCTGGACTTAAAATGGTTTGAAATAATGGTGTGTTTGAGTTAAGCATCACATCTCCTATCATTACAAAAGCAGTAATTAAAAATGACCAAATAAGATATGCTGGAATTAACGTAAGGTATCTGCTTTTATAGAATTCCCTCAGGTTTAATTCTTTATCTTTATATTTTATTGTTAATCCAAGCCCAGATAAAAAAAAGAAGACAGGAACACTGAAGGAAAATAATATGGATATAAAGAATTTTTCAGGCAGAACTCCCATATCCATAAATTCTAGAACTGCGGTATGGAAACAAAGTAATGTAAAAATAGCAATACCCCGAATACAATCTAATTCATGGTAGTATTTTTGTGAAGTTTCGACATCTTTTTCGGGGGATGATATATCTTTACTCAAATAATCACAATTAAATTCTATTTTTTACAATTAAATCTATTTTGATTAAAATATTTTTAATTTAATTTTTTCAAACATTTTCTTTTAAAAACTTTATAATTAATATCCAGAAATTCCATATTTTTTAAATGTATATTTAAAGATATAGATGCTAAGAATTGGTGCTATAATAGTTAAAATGAATATGATTATGAAATGAACCATAAAATCTGGATTAAAGATAACAAATTCAATACCAAAAACAAAAATATATCTTATTAAATCCCAATAATAATAAAAAGGATTAAATATAATAAAGAATTTAAGAAAATCTGGAAAAAATTCAATAGGATATTTATAGCAACTAAAAATAAGCAAAAATTTGAAGAAAAAAATCAATACCGCAAATCTTCCTTCTACAGACAACTTAAATACTCCTAAAGCTAAACCTATTGAAGCAAGCAAGAGACAAGCTAAAAAAAAAAGAAAAGTTATAAATAATATTGTAAAAAATGAAGCTTTAGCAATAAAAAAACATAGAGATAAAATAAGAATTAAAGGAATTGCTAATACAATCAATTCAGAAATTAATATGCTCATTAAAAAAGATGTAATTGTAATCGGCGATATTAACAAGCCTGATAGTGTTTTATAATATTTTTCAAATAATAATATTTTTCCATAAGCTTCTATTAATCTAAAAATGAAAATTACAAAAAGACCTGTTAAAACAAATATAATAAAATTATGAGGTGTCCAAATACCAAAGGATTTATCACCGATAGCTTCAAATAATTTCATAAATATAAGATAAGGGATGATAAAAGTAAATAAAGGAGTTAAAATTGAAAATAAATATTGAACTTTATATCTGGTTTTTAACTTTAAATCTTTAATAATTAATGCTTTTAATTGGTAAAAGTAATTATTTATAGAATATGGCATTTGTATAAAATATAATAATTTAAATCTTTAAAGATTTTTTGACAATAATATATTACTTATAAAAAACTATTGTTGTTAGAGATCATTCTTTAAGATATAATTTAAAACCCATTTAGTATCCATAATGTTGAAAAAAAAAGATATTTCAGATAGTATTATTCAACTCTATGCTTTAATTGAAAAAGATTTGAAATTAAGGTTAAGATACAAAACTGAATTCTTTATTGAATATTTTACTCCTTTAATAATGATTTTTTTTCCTTTAATAATTTTTAGTACCCTTTTTAATATAGAAGAAAATATCTTTGGGGGATATTTTTCAAGTAAAAATTATATTTTATTTATTTTACTTGCCTATTGTATTGAATGTTTACTTGTACTTTTGTGGAGTTATAAATCAATGTTTAATGATGAAAAAGTATGGCAGACAGTAAAAGGATTATTAATAGCACCAACAAGTAAATATCATATTCTACTTGGACATTTAATCGCAGGATTAATTGCTAAAAGTCTTCCTATCATTATTATTTTTATAATATGTTTATTTTTTTTTCCAATTTCATTTTTTTATTTCTTATTGGTAGTAATAGTATTTCTTAGTCTCTCTATTGTAATAGCTAGTATTGGATTTATAATCGGACTTTTTAAACTCGTAAATGAAAATGTATCTGCAACTTTAACTATAAGTATTAGCATGATTTCCTTTTTCAGCTGTTTATTTTATCCTATTGAAATTTTCCCTGAATTTCTCCAATTTATAGTTAAATTAAATCCATTATATTATTTTTTTGATCTTTTAAGATTAGTATGGTGGGCAGGAATTGATTTACAGATGGCATTACACTACATTACAATAAATCATATAATAATTGTTGTAGCATTCTCAATCTTAATGCCATTAGCTACATCTTATCTCTTTTTTAAGATTTATTATAAATACGGGATAGGAGGATATTAAATATGAATGAAAATATTATAAGAACCATCAATTTGTCAAAAGAATATACTTTAAAGACAGGTGCCAAGATTTTGGCACTAGACAACGTAAATATAAGTATAAAAAAAGGCGAAATCTTCGGATTACTTGGACCTAATGGAGCAGGAAAGACAACATTAATTTCTATATTATCTACATTAATACAACCAACAAAAGGGACAGCGACTATTTTTGGATTAGATATACATAAAAGATCAAAAGAGATAAGACAAAGAATAGGATTAATGTTAGGAGATGAAATTATATATTATCGTCTAAGTGGTATGGATAATTTAAAGTTCTTTTGCAGGATTTATCGAATTAAAAATTATCGTGAAAAAATTAAGGAGATTACTACAACTTTGGGAATAAATCATAAATTAAACGAATATGTTTCAAATTATTCTCGTGGACAAAAATTAAGAATTGCGCTTTCCCGAGTTTTACTAATAGACTCAGATATTCTATTCTTAGATGAGCCTTTATTAGGAATGGATCCAAAAACCACTCGAGATGTTATAAAAATAATCTTAGAATTAAATAAAACAATTCTTTTAACATCCCATCAAATGGATATTGTTCAGAAACTTTGTGATAGAATAGGATTCCTTAAAGAAGGTCAAATTTTAAAAGTAGATAGTAAAGAAAATTTTCTAAACTTATTATCGCATTTCATAAGAATTCAATTTAATATTTATGACCAAGTAAAAAAGAAAGAATTATATAAGGAACTAAAAAGTTTAAATTATATAAATAATGTTTCTGATATAAAAAATGGTTTTATTATATCCCTTTCCGATAATAAATACTATCCTCCTCTCTTAACTTGTTTAGGGAAATATCCAGTTCAAAAAGTTCAAGAGTTAGAACACAATCTCGAAGACATTTTCATTGGATTATGTTAATAATCTTATAATTTCTATATAAATTTAATAAGTAGTTATCATACTTTTTAAAATTGTATTAAATTAGTTTAATATTATTTATTTTTAGTATTTATCAAAAATTTGTATTAAAAAAATCTAAAATTAGATAATTAATCAATAATATTTAAAAATCTTAATAATCTTTCTGAAGATTTTCCATCAATATATTTATGATAAATTTTCCTTGTTTCTATTCTTTTTAATTCATATTCCTTATCTATTCTTGAAATATCCTTAATAGCCTTTATCAACTCTTTTCCATTAAAAAGTAATGGTCCTGGCGCAATTTCCTCGAAATTATAATAAAATCCTCGACCATTTTTCATAAAATCTTCAAAATCGTAAGTAAAAAAGAGAATAGGCCTGTTCAATAGTAGATAATCGCAATAAACAGAAGAATAATCCGTAATTAAAATATCAGTTATATATAAAAGCTCTTGTATGTCTGAATCTTTCTTGATATTTTTCAAATTTGATAGAATTTTAAAATCAATCTTTTCTTCTGCTAAATGAGCTTTCATTAATAAATTTGATTTAGAATTTTTCAAAAAATTGTTTAATTCAATTAATTCTTCATCACTTAGGGGAAACTTGGCTATAAGTTCATTATCTCGAAATGTAGGAGCATATAAAATTATTCGTTTAATATCATCAGAAATTTTATATTTTTTTCTTATTTCATTTGATAAATTTGGATCTTTTGAAAATAAAATATCATTTCGAGGATAACCAGTTATAATTATTTTTTTTAAGGGAAGTTGAAAATGCTTTTTTATTAGTTCTATATCTTTTTTAGTTCCAGAAGGAGTTATAAAATAATCAATTACATCATCATTTTTAAGTTTTAACCTAAAAAGATTTGCCCATTTTAAATGCTCAAGAGTTTCAATTTCATGCCTATTTTTCTTATTCTGCACTCCATGCCAAGTTGAGACATAAGTAGTTCTTGGTGAAAAAGTTATAGGTAAAACATCAAAATATCCATGAGTATCAAAAATAAATCGAGCTTTTCTTAAAATTTTAATTGCATTTAAAGAATATGCATTTACAACATTAATTCCTTTTGCTTTAAGGCTATTAATTAATTCAGGAGATTTAGAAAAAAAAAATAGCTTATAATCTGTATTTTCTTTTAAATATTTATATAAATATTTTATATTTCCCTCAAAAGCTCGCCCGTTTGATCCACCTAAAACAATTAATTTGTCATCTACTTTACCTCTAAATAATCTCGAAAAATAATATATTAGAAGATCAAAAAAGAATTGTGGATTTATTCTTAAGAATCTAGCCAATCGCTTAATTTTTATTTTATATATAATTTTATTTAATTTACTTAGAACCATTATACAATATAATCATTTAAGGCTAAGAAAAATTCTTAATTAATTTAATAAAACTTTTTATTAAATTTAAAGATTCTTTACTTAATATTAAAAAAATACAATTATTGATTCGGATATATGCCTTAGGGATGAAGAATTTTATATAATTAAATTAAGTAAAAATTTAAAAAAATCAAAAGGCTTTTTTATTTAAATAATAATAATAATTTTCAAAAAAAAAAAAATTGTCATTCAAAAGCATTTATAAAAAGATAAAAAAATTCATTGGCATTAAATATTTGAAAAATTACGTTAAAGAAAATCACGATAATTTAATATTTAACTCAGTATTCTCTGCAATTTTGAGATTTATTTTTAGATTTAAATTTATATTTCAAAATTTTTATTCTATGATAAGAAATATAGATTTTAAATCTGTAAATGAGTTTTGGATTATATATATTGGTTTTATTCGCAAACGAATATATAATATTTATTTAAAATTCGATTATTATCATTTAAATAATCCTACATGTTGTATTAATATAAAAAATATACCTATTGACAATCAATCTTGTAAGATGATTCATATTAAACATTTCTTTCAATATTTTCCATCACAAAACTTCAATAAAATAATAAAATCTTGGAAGAAGATTTTAATTCCTGGAGGAGTTCTTAAAATACAAATTAAATTAAAAAACAATGAAAAAGAATTAAAAAAACTAAAAACTGCTCTAAATCATAATCATTTTTATATTAAGAATATAAATAAATATGATTTGAAGATTAATGGAAGTCTTACAATCATTGCTATTAAGCAAAACGCTATAGAAACAATTCCAACAGATATCTCTATAAAAAAATTTAATGATATTATCTTAATTATAAAACAAAATAAAGATCTCTTTTCAAATGAGAAAAAAATATGTATTCTTGGAAATAACTCACAGAAAATTGTTAAATATTTAAAAGATTTAAATTTAAACTTTAAAGAAATCAAGTTGTTCAATTCATTAAATTCTTTATCCTCTATTTCTGAAAATCATTTCGATTGTGCTATAATTACTAATTATTTTGAGTATTCCAATTATTCAACTAATAACAAAACTTTTAATGAGTTCAGGAGAATTTTAAAACCCAATTCCAATATTTTATCAATAATTCCCGAAAAAATGAATTATTATTCGAATAATTCCGCCCAAATTTTTGATAAAGGCATTTTTATAAAAATATTAGATGAAAACAATCTTAAATTTAAATGGATTAATTTAAGTTCAACATTTAGAATGATTCAGGTTTTTATTAAAAATAAAAATAATTTTCCTTTAGATAAAAAACAGATAAAAGTTGTTTTATTAGGTGTATATTCACTTAGATATAATTTTATAAATAATGCCCGGTGGGATAGCCAAGCAAGAGCATTTGAAAGACTAGGTTATGATACCAAAATTTTCGATATTAAAGATAATTCCTTTCCATATTTGTTAGAACATATTAAACTATACAATCCAGATATATTGTGGATTGCTGGTAAAATTGCTTATGATTTCTTAAGAAAATATGCAAAATTCTTTAGATTTTCTAAAATTAAGGTAGTCTATTGGTATTGGGATATTAGTTTAGTTAAGGAATTTGATGACTTTGATTTTAATGGTGTCATAGATTATATGTTTATTACAAGCATAGGAGAAATTCCGTTATATAAACAAAAATATAATTTAAAAAAAGTTTATTATATGCCAGTAGCAATGATGCCTGAAATAATACATAGAAATAAAGATATAAAAGAAGAATATGATATTGGATTCGCTGGGGGATTAGGGATGAATCCATTTCATAAAAAGAGAACATTGATGATTAAATATATAATGAATTATTTTAAAGTAAAGATTTTTAATAATATATTTAACAATCTCCCAGAATATTATTCAAAATGTAAAATTATTTTTGGTGGAACTCCAGATTTGAAGGATGTGGATATGTATGCATCAAATCGCATATACGCGGCTCTTTCTGGGGGTTGTTGTTTTATAACGAATTATTTTAAAGGATTAGAACGATTAGTGGAAAATGAAAAACATTTAATATGGTATAATAATAAGAAGGAATTAAAATCTTATATAGAAAAATTTCTTTTTAATAAAACCTTACGTGAAGAAATTAAAAATAATGCCGAAAAATTAGCAAAAGAAAAACATAATTATATCTTTAGGATGAACAATATGCTAGATATAATTAATGGTAAAACTGAAGATTTTTATGGATTTATAAAATAATTTAATATGATACAATATGAATATTAAGAATTTTTATATTAGGTTTCTACAAAAGGTTATAAAAGTAAAAGAGAAACAGCTTCATATAGAAGCAATTGTAAGAGATGATTTATGGGGGAAGGTTAAAAACCTCATCGGAAAAGGATATATATGGTTTATGATAACTCCTGCAAATTATGATTATTGTAAATGCTATTTTAACTTAAGAATGACGAAAGAAGAATTTTCAAAGATATTAAAAGAAAGAATTAGATTCTTAATAGAAAAGGAAGAAGATATTCAATTACATATACATTTAAGTGTTCTTAAACAATTTTTAGATAAACAATTACAAGATGAAAAATTTGAAGAAGCTATGCAATTTATGAATTCTATAGGAATCCAACCCATTAAATTTGCGCCTGGTTGGCTTAAATATGATGATTATACATTAAAACTGGCAAAAAAATATGGAATTAAATATTTTTATGATTTAAGTCAAAATCCTTTAGAAAAACCCAAAAAAAGGAATGGAATTATTATTATTTATACATATAAAATTTGGCATGATTATGATTTTATCTGAAAAAATAATTAAATTGAATATAGGTCTTATTAATAATAGTTATTTTTAAGAAATATTAAATATGAAAAAAAGGATCAAGATTTGCTTCATACAGACTTTTGGTTATTCTGTTTTTAATCCCCAATCAAATGCAAGGATTGGGGGGGCTGAAGTAGATCTCTTTAATATCTCTACTGAACTTGCAAGGGATAAACGCTTCGATGTATATTTTTTGGTAGGTGACTTTAATCAAAAAGAAATTGAAATACATAATAATGTCAAAGTAATAAAGGGGCATTCACTTGATAAGTCTTATAAAAATTATTTTTTTTCAATTATCAAATTCTATAAAAAATTGGGCCAAATAAATGCTGATATCTATTTTACTGCTAATCTTTCTAAATATGTTGGATTAACGAATTTTTATTGTAAAATTTTTAAAAAGATTCATATCCATCGTACTGAACATGAGGGACAAGTGAGAAAATCTCACATCATTAAGAATATATGTAAAGGACGTTCAAAATATTTATTATTTTTACTTGGATTTATGAATGTAGATCATATAATAGTTCAAAATGAAGAACATAAAGATTTATTGAACAGAACTTTTAATTATCCCTCAACCTTGATACGTAATAGTTATAAAATCCCCGAAAGAACTAGTAATAATCGAGAATTTATTTTATGGATCGCAAGAGGAGAAGATTGGAAGAGGCCTGAGATCTTTATAAAATTAGCAAAATATGTCCCGGATCATAAATTTATAATGATAATGCCTCTAGGTAGTAAAAATGAGTTTTTTAAAAGAATTAAGAAGAGTGCTGTTAAAGTAAAAAATCTTGAATTTATTCCTGGAGTTTCTTTTTCTGAAGTTGCAGATTATTATAGAAAAGCAAAAATCTTCGTCAATACATCCCTTTCTGAAGGCTTCCCTAATTCTTTTAACCAAGCTATGAATTCTTCAACTCCAATTTTAAGTTTAAACATTAATCCTGATAATTTTATTAATAAATATCAAGTTGGATTGTTTTGTGAAAATAAATTCAATCTATTATTAGAAAATTTAAAAAACTTGCTAGAAGATAATGAATATTGGAAAAAATTAAGTGATAATGCTTATAACTATGTTAATAATAATATGAATATAGAAAAGGCCATTGAAAAATGGAAGAAGATCTTTTTATACTTTTATAATGAAAGAAAAAGACCTAAAACTTAGCACCTTTATCATTTTTTAAATAATTTATTATAGTTTTAAATCCTTTATCGCTCCCTTTTACCTTCAATAAATTCATTAACCCATATTTTTGCTTCAAAATCAGATGGGGGTTGAATATGAGGATGTTTAAAACTAAAAGAGCTTATACTCTCAAGTCTACCAGCTATTCCCCTTTCTAAAGCTAATTTTACTTGTCTTATTAAATCTATGAATAATCCTGCAGAATTTGGAGAGTCTTCTACTCTGAGTTTTAGGTCACATACTAATGGTAACCCTCCGAAAGTTGTACCATTAATCCTGATATAACAAATTTTTTTATCTTCAAGAAAAGGAACATAATCGCTAGGACCTATTCTGCAATGTACTTTATCCCCATAAGGTAATACACTAGTGACCGCTGAGGTTTTTGATTTTCTTTTAGTTGTCAACCGATTTTCTGATTTCATATTGTAAAAATCACCATTTCCTCCGATATTTAATTGATAAGTATCATTTATTATGACACCTCGATCAAGAAAAACCTTAGCAAGTATTCTATGCATGATGGTTGCTCCTACTTGAGATTTTATGTCATCTCCGGCGCAGGGTAATCCTTTTTCCTCAAACTCTGCAACCCAGTCTTTATCCCCTTCTACTTGTTCTGACACGATAAATTCAGGAATCCCATTTATAAAGGCACATCCCGCATCTAATGCCGCTTGTGTATAAAAACGAGAAGCTTTATAACTTCCAACAGGGAGAAGATTAATCAAAATCTCTGCTTTTGAATCTTTTAATATTTGCACAACATCAGCAGGTTTAATCTCATCTTCATTATATGCTAAAAAGTAATTGTATGTATCAAAAATAACCTTTCCATTCTTATCATAAGTTCGATAGCATCCATCTAAAATAGGCCCGGGATAACATAATACTCCAAGTTTGGGCATTTTTTCAGGAGGTATAATCATTTGACACATATTTGGGTCAGCATATATTGCTTCAGATATATCTTTATTGATTTTTGTATTAGATACATCAAAAGCAGCAACAATTTTGATATCTGAAGGTAAATATCCCCCTATTGAAGCATTCATAAGACCTGCTTGATACATATCTTCTTCTTTTATATGTTTGTAATATTCAATTCCCATAATAATCGCAGCTGCAACATTCCCTAAACCAACTATAGCGACTTTAATATTTCTATCCTTGTTTTCCTCACTCATTTTTTTACACCTCTAATTTTTTACCCCCATTATGAATTTGGCTAAATTCTCTGCTGCTTGTTGGGGGGAATCTATATGTTCTGGAGGAGACTTAAATCCATAACTAGAAATTTCATTAATAGGACCACTAGCTCCTTGTTGCAATGCAATTTTTGTAGCTCGAATAACATCTGCTAAAATTGCTCCACCATTCGGACCATCCTGAGTCTGAATCTTGATGTCCATAATTAATTCGCTTCCTAAAAAACCTTTACCAACAAGCCATAACATAGAATTACGACAATTTCGCAAGTGTGGAACATAATCTGAAGTCCCTGCAACTATAGGGGCCTCTATGTTTAAAGATGCGGACACGGATTTGCTTTTTATTTCTCGTTTAATATGACGGGTCCTATAGATTGTATTAAGAGATTCAGCACCACCTCCAACATCTAAAGCATAACTTTCTTTAATTTGAACACCTTGATTTATCATTTGTTGAAGTATTAATTTATGAACTATTGTTGCTCCAAATTGATCCTGTAAATCATCTCCAACAACCGGTAAACCTGCTTCCTGAAATCTTGTAGCAATTTCTATATCTCCTGCGATTGTAGAAGGTGTAGCATTAATAAATGCACATCCTGCTTTAATCGCTTGTTTTGCATAATAGCGAACTGCTTCATCGGCACCAGAAGGTAACAGACAAAGTAAGATTTCCGTATCTGTCTCTTTAAGGATATCTGCTATATTTACAGGAGTTTCTGAAGCGGGTTTTACAATTTCTCTTGTTTCCTCAATAACACCATCAAAAATTTCCCCCATCAATACCTTAGTATCTAGATTTTTAACATCTACTATAATTTCTAATTCATTTGATTTTAATGCTTCACTAAGCGGTTTATTTACTTTTTCCTCAGAAATATCAAATACAGCAGTTATATCTATATCAGATATATGATATCCTGCGAGAGTAAGTCGAAGAAAACCTTCTGTATTCTCACCAGAACGATAATATTCAATACCTTGGATTAATGCAGATGCGGCATTACCAATTCCAATAATCGCTAATTTTATTTTATCTGGCATATAACGACTTCACGATAAATTTCATTTTTTACTATAAAAAATAATACAAATTTGATTAAATGTCCATTAAAATAAAATTTTTTGAAAAAGTTTGAAAAAAAAGAATAATAGGTAATTGAGTTAAAGTACCAGTAATTCCTTAGAATTATCGATTATTTTTTAAAAAATTAACAACTTATTATAATAGGTGTTTTATTTGGAAAGTATAATACTCGCTGCCGGATATTCTAGTCGATTTAATTTTGAAGACGAATTATATAGAAAGTATTCATTAACTTTTAAAAGATCTAGTATATTAAATTATGTCATTCTCGCAATGATTAAGGCTAAAATTTCTAAAATAAACATTGTTATTGATAATAAAACAAAAAAAACTCAGATAATTGAATCCTGTTTTCATTTTCTTGAAGAAATTAAGATTAATCGTAAAGAATTTTCCCTGAATTTTATTAAAAATAACTATTCTGAAAGAGAAAATGGTTATAGTCTATTTTTAGGAGCTAAAGAAGTGTCTTCAGAGTGTTTTATATTATCTATGGCTGATCATATATTTTCTGTGAACGTTTATGATACATTAATAAAGAACTATAATAATGAGGTTGTAGTTTTAGCAACAGATCCAATGAAAATCAAAGGAGCTTATGATTTAGATGATTGTACTAAGGTATTTGGTTCTAATTTACACATAGAAAATATGGGAAAACAAATTTCGGACTATAATCGGCTTGATATGGGGGCTTTCATTATGAAGACAAAAATTATTCAAGAAATATCTCAAGATGTAGAAAAAAATAAACAAAAATTTGGAGTAACTGATGTACTTCTTGCAGCTAAAGCATTAAAATTAAAAATTAATTATTTAGATTTCCCTAATACAATTTGGCTGGATATTGATAACAAAGTTGAATATGAGAAATTAATGAAGATATTTAATAAATCCTCAGAATTTCGTCCATTTAATTTAGATTTAAAAATTTAACAATTCTTTCCAGTGCTTTACCATCAGCATATTTAAAAAAGATCTTACGTGCTTTTTCTCTTTTTTCTTTAAAATCTTTACTTAATTTATTAAGATCCTTCAATTTATCTATTAAATCATTCCCCGATTTTACTATTGGTCCTGGAACAAAACTTTCATAATCGTAATAAAAATCTCTAACCCTTTTGAATTGATCTAAATCATGAGCAAAAAAAATTACCGGTTTATCAGTAAGAAGATAATCAATAAAAACGCTTGAATAATCTGTTATTAATATATCTGAAATTATTAAAAGATCCGTTATATCAATATTTGGGTCAATAGACTTGATATTTTTGTATTTATTTAGATTTAATTTTTTCCTGAATGGATGTGGTTTATATAATAAGATTTTTTTTTCTTTTATTAAACTTTCATTTAAATTTGAGAGAAATTCTTCATTTAAAGGACTTTTATATTGATATTCTCTAAAAGTCGGAGCATATAATATGATTTCATGATTTTCTTCGAGGAGTAATCTATTTTTAATTTCCTTTTTTAATTCATTAGTATAATTACAAAGAATATCATTCCTCGGATACCCGGTTATTAAGAATTTTTTATAAGGTAATCCATACGCAGACATTTTAAATTTTATATTTTGTTCTGAATTGTCGATAAAAATAGTTATATCTTTAAGAAGTTTTTCTTTTATCTTTCTTTGGAAGATTCCTTCTCTTATATCATCCCCACCTTTCTTAAAAGAAATGCCATGGGCTAAAAATATTAATTTTGTTTTGATTGAAAAATCTATTAATGAAATATCCCCAAAACCGTGAGTAATGAAAATCAGTTTTGCAGATTTTAAGAATTTAATGGCCTTGAATATATCTGTACTTAAGAGAACATTATAATTCCGTTTTTTTAAATAATCATAAACATTTCTAGAAGCAGTCATCCATACACAGTAATAATCCATATTCTCACATAGGTATTCAAAGATAACTCTACTATTTCCTGCGAAAGCGTTTCCATTAGTGCTCCCAAAGATAAATAAATTGTCTATAATTCGATTACAATATAATTTAGAAAGAGGATAAGAAAATATATGAAGTAAATTTATTCCAATTTTTCCTGAAACGAAATTTAATGATTTTATAAAGTGTTTTTGTAAGATACCCATAATAATACCATTTAATTCTCATTTATCATATTACTTAAAGTTTCTTGGTAAATCCTAATATTTTTTTCCCAATTAAAAGATTCAATTGTACGTTTGTGCCCAAATTCACCCATTTCTTTTCTAAGCGATTCATTCTGATATAAATATAGTATTTTTTCTTTTAATTCTATTTCATTTCCCGGACTAATAAGTAATCCATTTTTTCCGTCAATTATTGCTTTTTTCACCCCTCCAGAAGACGCCCCTATAATGGGTAATTTGAAGTAATTTGCCTCTAAAAATACAATTCCAAAACCTTCAATAGAATCTTTTTTTACTTCAGGTACCAAAATAAATAAATCTGAGAGAGTATAATATTGATCTCTTCTAATCCCATCAACATCTCCTAACATTCTTACAAATTTATTTAATTTTAAATCAGTAATTATTTTTTTAACCTTTTTTTCTTCTGAACCTCCTCCTAATATATAGTATTTGATATTTATTATTTTTTTTTCATCTAAGATTAATTTTAAAGCTTTTAACATGGTTTCAAATCCTTTTCTTGGATATAATCTACTAACTGTTAAAATAACGAATTCTTTTAAAGGAATATTATACTTTTTTCTCAAATCCTCACGAGATTCTTGTACATTATGTATTGATTCATCAATACCCAAATGAATTACTTGAGTCTTTTCTTTTTGAACTTTATGAATTTTTATAAAAAGAGCCTGCATTATTTCATTTGTCAAAATTATTTTATTTGAATTCATAAAGATTAAGTTTGTAATATTTAAAGGAAATAGATTTATGAAATCATCTCCATGAGCTATTGTCACTAAAGGTATTTTAAACCATCTTGATAAGATATAGCTATATGTTAAAGGGTAAGCTGATGTTCCACTCAAAATAACATCAATTTTTTCTTTTTCAAAATGAGTTACTAAATTTTTAATTGAAATAATTCGATTTATTAGATTTTTAGGATAAAAACAATAATAAAATCCAAGTTTAAACTTATCTTTCAAGTTGATTCCTTTAAAAGTAAAAAAAATTTTAAGATATAAAGAAATTAAAAAATAATAAAAAGAAAACCTCTGAGATTTTAAACTCTTTAAAGTTTTATTTGATGAAAGGATTTTATAACATAGGTTGTTATGATCTTCATAAGTATTATTAAAGACTAATACTTGTTCTCCTAACTTACCTAAATTTCTACGAATATTTACCATAACATTTGATACTCCTCCCAGAGTGGGTAAGTAATTATCCGTTATTAAAGCAATATTCATTTTTTTTCGATTCTCTTAATAATCTTTATTATTATTTATATAGATTTAAGGCAAAAATATATTTCTTCTTGTTCATTTAATCTATATATATTTATGATTTCTTTTCCTAGGCTATTTGCGTACTTTTCTACTTTTACTAAAAAGCCTGATTGTTCAAGTCTTTTATTAAAATCTTGTCCATATACACGTACATGATCTTTTTGTCCAAAGAAACGCGCTCTATCTTCTGGACTC
>JAEOTJ010000064.1 GCA_016839905.1 Promethearchaeota archaeon
GAGTAAAAGCACAATATTTAAGACGATATTGGGCGGGATACCATCATTTTCACCATAATCGCAACCCTTATTATTGCTAAATTCGTTTCCTTGGCAGTCATTCTCATAGATACATACAGTATTGCCGCCTAAATTATTCCCCGAAATGATATTGTCGTCACTTGAGATAATATATATGCCGTATTCGTTATTAGAGGCAGTATTTCCCGATATTGTGTTTTCAAAGTTATTATACGATAGATATATTCCAGCTACCGTGTTGTTATTTACGGTATTTCCTGAAAATGTATTCCTATAACTTACAGATAAGCGTATTCCACTATGGGTATTGAAAGAGGCAGTATTTTCAGAGATTGTGTTCGTATTAGTTTCAAGAAGATTTATTCCTTGTATGTTATTATTACAGATATTTCTTCTAATATTGTGTGAATCACCTGCTATTAAGATACCTACACTATTATCTATTGCAATGTTATCCAAAACATTATTATTATGACAATTATAGTCTAAAGAGATACCCTCACTATTAGTGACAATATAATTAAATGAAAGGGTGTTGAAGTTACATTCGAAATAATTATTTATACCAACTTCATTATTTTCCACGTAATTTCCCGTAACAACATTATTAGTAGAATGAGAAGCTAATAAAATTCCATTAGGATTAGAATAGCAACTATTATTTATTATCCGTCCATTAGAAACAAACGATAAGTGTATCCCTCCATGTAAGAGTTGTACAGGTCCGCCTGAATTAAAAACTGTACAATTTATTATTCTGAAATGTGCAGTTGAACTTTCAATCAAGATGCAACTTCTAGATCCTCCTCCATCTATTACAAAATCTTTAATAATGTAAGGATCTGAGAGAAAACCATTCCCTGTACATATCCCGGCTGTCTTGGCAGCAGACCAATTGTTAGAAATACGAATAGGTTCTGAGATTTTTGAGTTTTTTAAGTTATAGTAAACGTCTTTATCCTCATTAATAGAAACCGTTGTAACTTCTTTGTTTGTATTATCCATAGCAAGATTAATGAAAAATGATAATGATAAAATGAAGGAGATTCCTAATACAAATAGACAAATTTTTTTACTCCCGTTTAGTTTCAATTTAAGACACCCTAAGAAAACTTGTTTTTACTATGATAGGATTGCCAAGTTAATATTTAATAATTTGCTTTTATTAATTCTCTCAACTCTTAAAATGCATTTTTACAAAATAGTTATCAATTCAGCTTAAAGATCAATTTCTTACTTGTTCTTGGTATAAGAAGTAGCCGCCAACCATCATTAAAAACGGATACACTTGGAAGCAGATGCAAAACATCAATAACACTCCTCCCATACTAGCAAATATTAGGAGATTAACGGTTAGGTTTATAAATCCAATAATAAAACATAGGCAAATATTAAACTCGAGTATCACTATTATTGTCGCAAGTCCTATGATTTTCGATTTCATCTTAATTTGTTAGAGAAGGTTATGCTTTTATACAGAAAGGTTATAAAAGGAGATTATCAAATTTGTGGTGATTTAGGATATTATTAATTTTAAATCTGTTTGTAGTAAAACTCTCATGCAATCATCTTTTTAAGAGTACAAAACTGTCGAAAAGCTTAAATAATAGCTAAGCCATTTATTATATAGTGACTTAAAATGGAATAAGTTTATGGCGAAAAATTCTATGCATGAGTAATTTAGTTTAAATTATGTTTAACCATGCATCTTACCCTATCACCATATCGCTATGAACTCAAATTTATTATTCGTATATTCATAGAGATATATAGAGGGTATTGATCGCTGTTAACAGCGTGTTCCCCAATTAACAAAAGGTAAAAGGTGAAGAAAATAATGAATATACTAAGTAATTCAGAGGAAATTGATAAAGTTCAAAAAAGAAATCTCTGGGCTTTATTTTTCATTGGTCTAATTTACGGTTTCGCCTCTAGACCTTTCTTTCTAGTGTATCAGATATTTTTGTTAGAAATCACAGGATCGATCTTTTTAACGGGTATTCTTATTACCTTGGGAGGAATAGTAGCGTTTTTTCCGAAACCATGGGTAGGAAGATTGTCTGATAAATTTAATCGTAAAAAAGTATGGATTCTCGATGCTCCCTTATTTTTCATTGGAATGACTTTCCTCTTATTTGCAGAAAACCTGATATTTCTGGTTCCAGGAATAATTTTCTATTATCTAAGTGAAGTTGTGGGTGAGATTAGTTATAATATGCAGATTTCAGCAAGTAGTGATAAGACTAAAAAAGGCATTTTGTTTGGTTTGATGTTTTTTAGCATATTTATTGGTAATATTGGTGGAGAATTCTTTGTATTTCTTAACGTTGTTAAAGATATTCGAGTCTATTTTCTTCTCTATATGATTTTTAATATAGGCACTTATCTCATCTTAGTTTTTGCTATTTCAAATCCTACTTCTAAGCAGATAAAAAATACTAATATTAATACTGAAAACAGAAAGCAGAGCATGTGGAGAGATATATTTAAAACACCAAAGAAAAGAGCAATAATAATTTTTTTTACACTTGATATCTTCATTTATAGCATTTCAGGATCAATTCTGGGAGCTGGTTTGAGAGTTCAATACGGATTATCCTACAATGAGTTGGCTTTCATAGCAATATGGTTAAGCATTACCACTATGATTTTTCAAATCCCCGGAGGACATATCGCAGATAAAATTGGAAATAAACGCTCTTTAATTCTTAGTGAGTTATTTGGTTTAGGAACCTATTTTTGTTATATACTTGCATTCGTTCTTTGGTCACTTGGATTTCAATTTTGCTTAATTCCACTCCTTAGTGTTGCTAATATACTCACTGGTCTTAACGCATCATCATTTATTCCTTCAGCGCAAATGATCCTAACGGATTTAGATGAAACCAGAAAAGCTGAATCTTACGGGATTACAGGGTTTTTAAGAGGAATTGGTTTTATACCTACAGGGATTGCTGCTGGCCTTTTGACTGAAAATGTTAGCTATATAGCCCCATTTATTTTAAGTTTTATTGGAATCATATTCTTAATTTGGTTCTTAGCTAAATTCTTTCACGATTAGATATGAAAACCGGAGAGTTATAAATGAAAGGAGTAAGGCCCTAGGTATAAATTCAATTCCTTTTGTAATACAAATAAATAAATTAGTGAAAAGTTTTTTTATACATAAGAATAAAGCTTTAACTAAGAATTAAAAAAATTATTCTAATATCTCTTATGACCGACCAAGGAACTTATGACTCTGCGCTGCAAGAAATTAAAACTTTATTTTCGTTTCTTACAGAGGGTAAACCCACACCAGATGACGAGATTGAAGCAAAAGACAAATTAATCAATCAATTCAGCAAATTAAAAAACAATAGTACGTACCCCGAAGAGATAAATTTTATTGACGGGATTTTGCAAAAATTGGACGATTGGGATACGCTCGATCTTTGGTTTTCAGAAACGAGTCTTCCAGATGATATTATGAATATTTTAAATATTACTGTAGAGACAGAAACTCCTAAAGAGGAAGAAATGATTGATGAACCTTCGAATGGAGATACTGAAATAGATCTAACAGATATTTTCAATAAAGTTTCTGAGCAATTTAAAGGAGAAATTGAGACATTAAAAGGAACGATCGATACTCTCAAAAAGGAGTTGGACAAGAAGGA
>JAEOTJ010000211.1 GCA_016839905.1 Promethearchaeota archaeon
AGAAGTACTAAAAAGGAAAAAATGAGGTATAAAACCCTTGAAAACGATCGTATTTACATTCAAACCGTTCTAAGCGACTATGAGTAAAAACTTAAATTTCATGATCACCTAAAAGGTGTTATACCCTAAATTTATACTTTTAACAATAAAAGTAAGAGTAATCTCAATATGAATGAAGAATTAAAAAAATTTTCAAAAGAAGAATTAATAAATTATATTAAAGATATTTCAAAAAACTGGCTGGCAATTGATGGAACTTGGTTTCAAGCAGTTGAAAGAGAATTTGGGATGGAAAAAGCCATTCAATGTGACATCGAATCGTGGAACAAGTTTACGGTAATTGAAGCAAAAAGAATAATGCAGCGATTCAATATTCCTCAAAATAGCGGCATTTCAGGGTTGATAAAAGCATTAAAATTGAGAGTTTATGCCAATATTAACAAGCAAGAAATTGTTAAAATTTCAGAAAGAAGAATCATTTTTAGGATGATTGAATGTCGGGTTCAAACTGCGAGGAATAGAAAAGGACTTCCAGATTTTCCTTGTAGGCAAGTTGGATTACCTGAATATTCTCTATTTGCACAAACGATAGATCCAAGAATAGAAACTAAATGCATTTGTTGTCCTCCCGATTCCCATCCAGAAGATTACTATTGTGCCTGGGAGTTTATATTGGAATGTAATGATTAAAATCTCCTTTTAACTAAATTAGAATAATATTCTTATTTATTATATTATTTAATTTTTTTATCATCAAAGTGAGGTTTTTTCCCTCTATATGTTCTTCCAATTCTTGAGAGTACTCCTTTACTATGTTTGCGATAATGTTTTCATCTTCTAAAAGGGCTTCCTTCAATAAATCCCTCTTTTCAACTGGATCCATTAATAATATGCCCTTTGCTTTTTTTATTAATTCTCCTTTTAGTTTATTTCCCTCCTTAGAAAGTTTATATTGTATCTTGTCTCCTCCTGGCTTTAATTTTCCGCTTATATTCTTTTTCTCAATTAATCCAGTTTTAGTTAGTCGGTCTAGCCTTGAGTTAAGCGTATTTAGATTATAATTCTTAAGATTATCTCTTATTTTACTAGAGGTTAAAAACTTATTCCGATTTAAACACATTAAAAGCTCTAATATTTCTAAAGATCCCTTCATTTTCATAAACACCAAGTAGAACAATTATTCCCTCATTTCCTTCTAGTCTGTGATTATAAATATATTAATGTGTGTTTAATAATAAACTTAAGTAACTGCAATTTTCCAGCTAAAACAGAATGAAAAAGGTAAGCCGCTTCTATATTTCTATTAAGTCTTTGCTATTTCACAGAAAAGAAATTTAGTTTGAATATATTAGTTTTTTTATTTGCATTAATATTAAATTGACAGTAAAGTATTTTAAAGTATCGATTCTGTATGATCATTATAAAAAAAAAAAATTTTAAAAATTTAACATTTATATAAAAAAATTTTTAAAAAAAAATGTAAAAAAAAACATATAAAATAATAAAAAAAAGTGAATTTAAAAATGTCTGAAGAAGAATTAAAGAGCCAAATAGCAGCTAAGGAAGATAGTATAACTAAAATTGAAGAAGATGCCACTAAGAAGCGAGCTTCTGCCGAAAAGGAAGTAGAAGGCGAGTATGACGCTCAAATAACGGCAGCCGAAGCTGCTCAAGCTAAAGAAGAAAAAGCAAGAGATAGCGCCGTTGAAAAAGCTGCAGAATGGGCAGCTACAAAGAAAGAGAAAACCTTAGCCGCTAAAGTCGCAGCGAAAGAAGTAGCTGTACTTACAAAACAAAAAACTGCTGCCTTAAAATTAAAATTAAAGGAAATTGATATAGAAGAGAAGACTGCTAAAAAGGCAGTCCAAGCAGAAATTAAAGGCTTACAAAAACAATTATCTACACTCCAAAAAATGGCTGCTGGACCATAAATCTTATTTAATTTACCAGTAAGTTATTTATTTTTTTATTTTTTTCTAATTTTATACTATACTTGTTTTTAATTATTTTTCATTTTTAATATACTAAAGACCATAAAAAATACAAAACCTAACCAAAAAAACATGTTTTAAATATTTTTTAAATATTATATTTTAAATATTATACGGTAATTTTTGGCCATATTCGTTTATAATGTCTTTTAATTCATCGGGTTGTGCCCTTAGCTCATCGCGTAACCAATTCAATAATCTTACTTTACTATTGTATAATTCCGTATCATCTACAAATATTTCCATTTTTCTTCCTCAAAAATAATATTTTATTTTATGATTTTCTATGGATTTATTGAGACATATATATTTGAATAATATCCAGATATTATGATTATTAGGATGAAATATATTAATTTATGATTTTAAATTTAAGTTCGTTTCCAAGTTGATCAAAACATTTCACACAATTTATATTATTGTAAGGATACCCCATAATAAAATGAAAACGCTTTGTTCTGAAAACGGTTTCAAGATCGATTTGGGAGGGATTAGGATTTCCCGAGGGATGCGAATGAACCGTCCCTTCTAATGAAGGGTCCATCGGAATCCTACCAGGAAAAAAAACGCCAGAACTTTCATTCGTGGTGGCCCCTGGAGGTAAGATGAATTCTGATACCATATTTTTTTCCACTCTTAATAACCCTAAAATTTCGCGTGGGTGTTGATGTCTACAAATCGCTAAAAGGCCTTCAATTAATTCTTTCTTTATTATAATTTCATTTGATCCAACATTTTTAATGAATTCCTTTATTTCATTTATGAGATTAAGGATGGATGGAGGGCTATTTTTTTTCCAAGTTTTTAATGTAGAAACCATTTTATCAAGATTTTTAAAAATCTGTCCATTAGGTTTAATTAGGTTGATTTTGGGTTTTTTAGGATAATTATGGTAAGTAATATCCAAGGAAAGATTATTTGGTAATTTAATTCTTATATGAGATATGGAATTTTCAATGAGTTCAACATCATTATATGAATTAATAATTTTTTGATATTGTTCTTCTATTTTTTCCATATTAATCCTATTTAAAATAAAAATTAAATCTTAAAAAGTATTTTGAGAAATAATAATGCCAAAAAAAAATACTATCCCAGAACCAGAAGCTGGACTTGAATTTATTGATGTACATTGTCATCTACCCTTCCCAAGACCTAAAAATGATAAATTACCTTCAGATAAAGATCAATATTTAGATTATTTTAAACAAGGTGGGCTTTTTTTAATAACCAGTACCATTGATATTAAAACTTTAAACTTTACTATAGAGTTTATGAAAAATTTCAGTAAGAATTTTGGATTTTGTTGTGGATGGGCCCCTCAAACAATTACTTACACGGCTAAAAACAAATATGATAAAGAATGGAAGGAATGGATCGATTTTGTCAAAAACAATTCTGAAGAATTCCTTGCTATCGGAGAGATAGGATTAGATTTTCATCATGCTAAAACTCTAGAAAAAAGAAATAAACAAGTTGAAGAGTTTAAAAGAATTCTTGAACTTACTATAGATTTAAAGAAACCTTATGTATTACATGTTAGAAATGCAGCAGAATATGAATTTGATAGGCAAAATCCTAAGCATAGATTTAATAAAAAAGATGGAGCAAATAAGGAAATCCTTAGGATTCTAAAGGAATTTAATATTTCTCCTAAGAACGTAATGTGGCATTGTTTTTCTGGACCCCAAGAATATGGATTTTCATTACCTAAACAAGGTTTCATACTTTCTGTGCCTAGTTCTGCGTATGGCTTTTCAAGATGGCTTAATGTGACAAGGAATTCTCCCTTAGAATCTTTAGTAACTGAAACTGATTCCTATTATCAACATCCCTTTAAGAGAGGCCCTGTTAATGTCCCTTCTAATGTGAAATATTCAATTGCAGCATTAGCATATTCACATAAAACTTCGCAGCAAATAGTTAGGAAAAAGACAGTTGAGAATGCAATTAAGTTTTTTGATTTAAAAATAAATGAAAATTAGTATTAAAGCTATTTATAAATTAATTAGACTATAATTCACGAATTTTAAAGGAGCTAAGGCACATCCAGATGGATCTAATCCACCTAATTCTTCAATTAATTCTTTTTTGATGGAATTACCATTGAGCCATAAATCTTTCAAATTCATTAATCCCTCTAAACCTTTAATTTGTTGTATTTGATTATCACCTAAATCTAAAGTTTCTAATTTTGAAAGTGATTCAAGGCCACTAATCTCGGTAATTTCATTTCCAGAAAGATATAGCTTTTCAAGTGATGCTAAAGAATACAATCCATTAATGAGAGGGACTTTATTATTCTTGATGTTTAATATGTGTAATTCTATACATTTGTCTAATTCTTTAATTTCTTTAATATTATTTCCATTAAGCCATAATGTATCTAATTTTTCAAGCTGTTCAAGTCCTTTTATTTCATTTATAAAGTTATTATTTAAATAGAGTTCTATTAAATTAGTTAAATGATCTAAACCTTCGATCTCCGTAATTTGGTTTCCAGCAATATTTAGAACTTTCAAGTTTTTTAAGTGGTCTAACCCAGACATCTTTGTTACTTGATTCCCAGCAATCCATAAAACTTCTAAATTCTCGAAAGACTCTAAATTCTTTATTTCAGAAATAAAATTCCATGATAAGTCTAATTTCTCAAGTTTTGTTAGTTTTTCTATACCTTTAATCTCTTTAATTTGATTTCCTCTTAAATATAGCTCTTTAAGATTTGTTAAATTCTCTATACCTTTAATATCAGAAATTTCATTGCTAACTAAATGTAGGATTTCCAATTTTTTTAGTTTTTCTAATCCACTAATCTCGGTTATAACATTACTTCCTAAATTTAATATTTCTAAATTTTTGAGTTTTTCAAGCCCTTTTATTTCTTTAATTTCATTTGAATTAAGTTGTAATTGTTTTAGGGTTTTTAACTTCTCGAATCCTTTGACTTTAGTAATATCTTCTATTTCTAATAGACCTAAATCAAGGAAATCTCCAGTTACATCAAATTTTTTATTATTATATTTTACGAATTTCATAAATTTCAAATTGAATAACTTATAAATCTAATATTATAAATAGAGATTATTTAGTATATATAGTTTTAAATTAGATTAATTAAAAATTTATTTAAAAGTTTAATTAAAAATCAATAAATGGAAAATTATTGTAAAGATTGTGGTGTTTGTTGTTTAAATACTGAGATGCTTCTTTTTAAGGTAGATATTAACTTAATATTGAATATTTTCTCAAATGAGTTAAATAAAGAAGAATTCCTCAATGAAACTGGGGAAAATAGTTTCCAATTAAAAAATATAAATGGACATTGCTATTTTTTTAATGAGTTTTCAAAAACCTGTAAAATTTACGAAGTTAGACCACAAGGTTGTAGATTCTATCCCATGATTTATGATAATGATAAAAAAAAATGTGTTAATGATGTTGAATGTCCAAGAACTCATTTATTCTATCAAAACCAGCATCAATTTAAAAATTACTGTAAGGAATTAAAGGAATTTTTGATAAAACATCTAAAAAATGATATTTAATGAGTTATTTCATTAAATTTGAATGATTGTTTTAATATGATCCTTGCTCTCTTCATATGAAGCAAATGCTTGGTTGATTTTTTCTAAATTATATTTTTTCGTGATTAATTCATCAACCATGATCTTATCAGATGTTAATCCTTCTATGGCTTTATTAAATGGACCGCATCTGCTGCTATAAAGAGTTATCTCTCGAATGACAATATCAGTAAGATTAATGGGCGTGTCTAAACCATGAGTGCTTTTTACATGTAATTTACCTCGAGTTCGACATGATGCAATAACATCTTTTAACGCATCAGGATTTCCCGTGCAATCTAATACGATATCAGCCCCTAAACCTTCCGTTAAATCTTGAATTTTTTTAGGAATATTATCAATCTCATATCGATTAATGAAGTGGTTTGCACCAAATCTCTTACCTAATTCTAATTTTTTATTAGACCCCTCCACTACAATCAGTTCTAAGCCTCTCAATTTGGCAACTTGAGTAATTAATAAGCCCAATTTACCAAGACCAAAAATTGCCATTATTTTATCATCAGTTTCAAGGGGCATTGTCTCAAAGGTTTGATAAGCTGCTGCAAGAGGCTCGATAAAAGTAGCTTCATCAAATGATATGGAAGGCGGATATTCATGTAGTAAATAAGATTCAACGGCAATGTATTCGGCAAAAGCACCATCTATATCGATGCCTAGTGCTTTTCGGGAAATACATTGGGTAAAAATCTCTTGTTTACAATAATAACAGTTTTTATCAATATGACTATTAATCTCAGAAGTAACGTGCTTACCAATCCAATTTGGATCAACATTCTTTCCTACTTCTATAACTTCTCCGGAAAATTCATGACCAAGAATGATTGGTACAGGCGTTGGTAGCTGGCCTTTAACAATCGCTAAGTCAGTACCACAAATCCCCGCAGCCTTAATTCTAATGAGGGCTTGAGAGTCTGAAGGTTTTGGCTTTGGTACTTCTTTTATATTAATTCCTTTTCCATTAAAAATAGCAGCTTTCATGATTGAATTATAATAATATAGCGGATTTTTAATTTTTATCTATAACAAAAAAGCTTTAATTTTTTGCTACAGTAGTCCATCGTCTTTTCTCATCTTCTTTCTTCTCTTTTTTAATCTGCTTCCGCTCTTTATGAGATAGATCCATATAATATCTTTTTTCATAAACTTTTTCGAACTTTTTATGTAATTCCTCTTCATCCTCAACCTTTCCTAAAATATCTTTTAAGCCATCTTCAAAGAATCTGTTTTTTTTAAGTTCATGAGCAGGATTCCCAACGTAAATCCATCCTTGTTTCAATTCCTGCCCTACATGCGTGCAAGACCACGAAGATAAGACAGATTCATCACCCATTTGGGTCCCCGGCATTATTACGCAGTGTGTTCCAATCCTCACGTTATTACCAATTTTAGTTTTTCTAATAATTAATAAATTTCCAACAATTAAAGTGGATTGAACTAGACTTGCTTGTCCTATTACTACATTTTTTCCAAATTCTATAAATTCTGTATCTACCCATCCCTCAAAAAGAGAATTATGAAAACCCGTTTTAACACCAAACATCTTAAAGCAAAAATTATCCATGAAAGGAAATGGAAATTTATGTGCTATCCAAATTGGCCATCTTTTTATGACATTTCGAATGCTCCAATATCTATAATCCTTGTCCGAAGGATCCCTTAAAAATACTCCCTCTTTAGGCTTGTGAATCTTGTTTACAATTAATAATAATAATTTTGAAAAAAATAATGAAGTAAATACTAAACTAAAATACATTATCAATAAAGCCAAAGGTAAGAAAAAGAAAAAATGAACAGGTCTCACATAATCAAAAAGTAATTGCCAATAAACCCAAAATTCTAATAAAATTGGAATTAGACTTGCCCAAATAATAATAAAATAAAACATTAGATATCTTTTTTTTACTAATACCACTGAAACAAATGGCCCTGCTCTCATGGTATTTGGAACTGACATTTATAATAACCTCATTTTTTAATCATACAAGCTCTCTTTTATCATCATCAATATTTATTTCCTGTTCAACTTCAATTTTTTCACCAATAACAACATCTGTTTTTATTATAACATCTCTTCTCTTCTCAGCATACTTATTGGCTTTAATCTTTCTAGCAGGAAATCCAAAATATATCCAGCCTGGTTCTAAAACCTTATTAAAAGTCGTCCAATTACATGCTCCCAAAATTGATTCTTTTCCGAATATCGTCCCTGGAGCAACCGTAGAGTGCCCCCCTACAACAACATAATCATCAATAATAACCTTTTTAATTATTAAATATTTCCCAACCACCATTGAACTCATTACTACTGCGCCCTGTCCCACCAAACCTTTTCGACTAAATTCAATGAATTCAACATCAACCCAAGCATCTTGAAGATGACTTGAAAAATCCATCTTAATTCCGAACCATCTAAACGCTAAAGCATCAATCCATGGTAAAGGGCAATTTCTTATGAGGGATACAACTATTTTTTTTAATTCAATCCTGAGACACCAAAATTCAAAATCTGTATCACCAATCTCTGCAAGAAAAATCCCTTCTTTTGGCTTATGAATTAAATTAACTAAAATTAACATAAATTTACTTATCAGGAGGCACCCTAATATAAAAAACATCCACATCCCAAATAGCGCCAGCGGTAAACATAAGATCGCAATTATCCAATGCAATACATCATCTACTTCAGCTATATATGCATAAAAAAATATTGCACTAAGAAATCCTCCAAACCATAGTATTGGAATATAGACAGCTAAAAATTTTGGATTTACCCTACTAATTGCGCTGCTTGTAGTAAAATCTAGGATAAAGTCCGAATCCTTTTCATTTTCCGAATTTTCATTATCATTTACAACGTTTGAATTGATACTCATTTATAAAAAAATCCTCATATTTTAATTATTTTTGCTGTTGCTCCATTCTTTTTACTTTATCCTTATTTAAATCTTCTTCAGTTAATTCTAAATACTCCATAATTTTTTTTTTAAAAATTCTTCTTAGAGGTAGTCCAAAATAATAATTATTGCCTTTTAATATATTAAATTTCGCAGCTGCGGAAAGAGGAAGTATATATGCATTATCTCCAATTTCACAGCCAGGTGCCACAATACTTAATCCTGATAATGTAACATTATCTCCAATTTTAATCTTGAAATATGGAATGTTTCCAAATGTACCCTCAACAAGATGGCTAGTTAAAGTAGAATTGACACCGATATAGCAATTCTTTCCAATATCAATAAATCGATCTCCTGCAATTTGCTCTTCTATTGTTGTGCCCTTACCAATTTTGCTTGATCCAATAAAATTGAAAAACCAATTTGATAACCAAGGAAAAGCACCTTTAATAAAAACATTTTTAGGGTATTTTATTAAAAAGGACCGAATATGATAAAAATTTAAAATTTTACTTGGAATATTTCTTGGAATAATTCCATCCTTAGAGGGTGATTTTTTTTCCGTTATTTTCCAAAAAAATCGCATTATTAATGCAATAAAAAATAAGTGTAATAAATAAGATATAATGATTATTAGAGGCATTACCAATAATGCTACAAGTGGTTTTAATTCCGTAAATAGGGCAAAAAAATTAGGATTATCTAGAAAAGAGGGTATAAAAAAAAATATTATATATAACATAAATAAGATCGCTGATGGAATAAAGGATCCGACATATAGCATCATGAATAAAGTGATATACAAATGAAACTGAAGTTTAACTTCTTCTTTTATAATCCCCTTTTGTTCATTGAACTTATTATCTTCATTTTTTTCCATTTGTTCAGTTTCTACCATGTAATCTCTTCAATAGTCGCTTTTAATGTCTAATACTTAATTGTAGAGCATAAATATTTTATAATATATCCAACTAGGTTTTTTAACATTATATTATTTTCTATTTAAAAATTTACTCCCTAATCCTAATAGAAATTAAAAAATTCTTTCACAATTTTTATTTAAATATTTAAAATCCTTCTTCTTATACGACATAAAAAAAATACTATATTTTAATAGAAAATGAATAAAAATTAAAGTCAGAATTATTAATATTCTCATAAATGAAGATATATTCAAAAAATCAAAAAGTTGAGTTATTAATTAACACGGTATTAAAATACTTTTTATATATAAAAAGATAAGTATAAAGGAGGAAGTACTTAATTTTCAATTATTCTCCTAAAATATAATAAAAATTTATCAGGATTAATTAAAAGAAATGACCAAAAAAATGACTAATAATTCTTTCTCATTGATGGATTTATATCCTAAATATGTAATCAACTCAAAAGGCGAAAAGAAAAAGTTTAATGAGAATAATATTGCTAAAGTGCTAAATAAGGAAACTGGTTTAGACTTTAATGTCGCCGAAAAAGTTGCTGAAGATGTCATCCGAAAGATTATAGGAATGGGAGTTGACGAGATCACCACTAATCATATTCGTGAGCTGGTTTGTGTCGAATTAACGCAAAGGGGCATGAATAAATATCGGAATCTATTTGCTAGATTGATTAATATCGATATGATAAGTTTTACACTTGATGAAGATTTTATAAATAAATACAAGGTAAAAAAACCTGATTGGGGACCTATAGGGTATGTAACATATAAAAGAACTTATGCTAGAATGATTCCTGGAGATGATCGTAAGGAAGAGTTCTGGGAAACAATCAAAAGAGTTGTTGAAGGGTGTTATTCAATACAAAAAGAACATTGCATCAAGTTAAGCCTTCCGTGGAGTGATAAAAAGGCACAAAAATCTGCCCAAAAAATGTTTGAAAAAATTTGGAATTTTAAAATGCTACCTCCAGGTAGAGGATTATGGATGATGGGAACAGAATTTATTGCCCAACACGGCTCAATGGCATTAAATAATTGTGGCTTTGCCTCCACAGCAGATATTGATTTAAAATACTCTAAAGCATTTGAGTTTGTAATGGATGCCTTGATGTTAGGAGTGGGTGTAGGATTTGATACTAAAGGCGCTGAAAAAATCGTAATTAAAAAACCTAAAGAAGAATATTTTAATTTTCAAATACCTGACAGTAGAGAAGGATGGGTTGATGCCCTTAGACTAACACTTGAGGCATACTTCTTAGGAAAACAAATCCCAAAGTTCGATTATTCGTTAATTCGTCCAGCTGGAGTTCCAATTAGAGGATTTGGAGGAATTGCTTCAGGACCAGAACCATTAAAAGAAATGCTCTCTAATATTCGAGCTATTTTAAATGCTCGAATTGGGAAGCCAATAACATCATTGGATATTCTTGATATCATGAATCATATTGGTAAATGTGTCGTAGCTGGGAATGTTAGAAGAAGCGCTGAAATCGCTTTAGGAGACCCTACTGATTTAGATTTCATAACTAGCAAGCAAGATAAAGATAAATTATATTCTCATAGGTGGGCTAGCAATAATAGTGTGTTTGCATTAAAAGGTCTAGATTATTCATTCATAGCAGATCAAATTTCCGTGAATGGAGAACCTGGTGTTTTTTGGTTAGAGAACGCTAAGGCATATTCTAGAATGGGAGATAAACCCGATCATAAAGATAAGAAAGTAGCAGGCGTGAATCCGTGCGGAGAACAATCTCTAGAATCCTTCGAACTTTGCTGTTTGGTTGAGACCTTTCCTTCAAGGCACGAATCCTATGAAGAATTTCAAGAAACCTTAAAATATGCTTATTTATATTCTAAATCCGTTACTTTAGTAAATACTCATTGGAAGGAAACTAACGCAGTCATGCTTAAAAATAGAAGGATGGGAATTTCACAAACAGGGATTATCGAGGCTTTTGTGAAACAAGGCAGGAGAACAATTCTAAATTGGTGTAATAAAGCATACAATTATTTAAGGAAATTAGACGAGATGAATTCAGATTGGTTATGTGTTCCTAAATCTATTAAGATAACTACTGTAAAACCTAGTGGAACTGTTAGTTTACTCCCGGGAGTCCCTCCAGGAATCCATTATCCTCACTCCGAATATTATATTAGACGTATTAGATTATCAATGAATTCCGACTTAGTAGAACCAATTAAAGCCGCGGGTTATCATATAGAAGATGATATGTATAGCCCTAATACAGTTGTAGCGGAATTTCCAATCCATGAGAAATATTTTGAACGCTCTAAGAGCGACATATCAATTTGGGAGCAAGCCGAAAATGCCGCCGCCTACCAAGAATATTGGTCAGATAATCAAGTTTCAATTACAATAACTTTTAAGAAGGAAGAAGCAAATCAAATTAAACATGTGCTTGAAAGTTTTGAAGATAAATTGAAAAGTGCTAGTTTTTTACCGATTAAAGATCACGGTTATGAACAAGCGCCTTATGAGGAGATTACTAAAGAACAATATGAGGCACTGATGGCTAAAATTACTCCAATTATCGATCTTAATAAAACTAAGGATAGAGCATTAGGTGCTATATTTTGCGATTCAGATAAATGTGAGCTGAAATATTAAACTCTTTAATTCCTTCATTTTCCTTTATATTATTTATTGAAACTTCTATTTTGTCATTCTCAAATTTAAACAAATTATCAATGACTTTTTCTACTTTTATTATTTTTTTTTTAAATTGAGTATGATCTTTGAATAATAGCTATCTTTTTAATTCTTCCAAAACGCTTGGAACTATGATGAAAGGACACTCAAGATAGTGTTTAAGTCTCATCTCCAGATTTTCAAGGGTTCGCATCCCGAAT
>JAEOTJ010000212.1 GCA_016839905.1 Promethearchaeota archaeon
ATGAAAGTGTCTACCCCATAAACAAATGTCTGATTATTTGCACCGTCATCTACCGAATACCATGAATTATAGAGATTTGATTCGGTAATGGTTATATCAAAATCAGGTTGCGTGTTAGAAAAGGTACCAAATACCTGGTCTGAAGCTGGACTATTAATAGTTATGACAGGAGGATCGATATCTTTTCTAAATGTCATTGATATATTATACTCTTTTTCAACAGTATTATTAATGAAAAATCTTATAGTTATTGAACCATTTCCGACCGAATCCCACATTGCTTGGTCAATAGTATCGGTTTTTAAGCCCGCACCCGGGTCCCAATAAGTGTAATTTCCTGTAATTTGAGTATCTAATGGTTGTTCCAACCAATACCAATAACTATGAATGTTTGACCCACTTAAGGTAACACTGAATGAAGGAGCAGTTGATCCAAAAATATCAGTGGTACTTGGATTATTAATGACAATAGAAGGTGTATTGATATCTTTATAGACCGTTACATTTTCTTCTACCCAGTTACCCGCTGAATCGTTAACAGAAAAACTAATTATTATCGTACCATTGCCAACAGAATTCCATTCACCTTGATCAATGATAGTATCTACACCATAATTAAATGTGAAATTATCTGTAAGAATTGAACCATTCCATAATCTGTACCAAGTTTCATTGCGATAACTATCAGTAATAGTCAAATCAAAATTAGGTGCATTGTTGCCAACAACTTGATATGGTATGGGTTCAATAAAAGAGATAGTAGGAGCACTAATATCCTTATATAAAGTTAATGAGTAAGTATTATTAAGATGCCCAGCAGAATCGTTAGCAAATATAGTTAAGGTAAATTGCTGTTCATCAGATAACCCATTCCATATTCCAGTATCTAAAGGTGTTGAGGCTCCACTACTAACAGTATATATTTCTGAATTATATTCATACCATGTTGTATTTAAGTAAGTGTCAGTTGCAGTTATCTGGATGTTAGGGACTGAATCCCAATAAGTATTATTCTCAGGCAAGTTTATAGTGATATGAGGTGTTATTTCGTCCCTATATAATACCAAGGAGTAAACATCATTAAGATTTCCGACTGAATCATTTGCATATATATAGAGCGTGAACTGTTCCTCCAAGCTCAATGCGTTCCAAATGGCATCATTTATTGGAGTTAGAGTATCATCTGAGAGGGAATAATTATTATTACCATCCCCATACCATAAATCATCAAAATAAAGGTCAGTTATATCAACCTGAATGGAGGGTTTTGCATTCCAATATGAATTATTATTAGGCGCAACAATTGAAACTCTTGGTGCCAAAATATCTTTATAGAAAGTGATTGATACCGTATTATTAAGATTACCGAGAGTATCATTTGCATAAATGTTGAGTGTAATGGGGCCCTCATCTCCAGGATTATTCCAAGGAGCTACACGTAAAGGTTCTGAGGTTTCATTATCTAGGTCCTCTATAGTGCTGGTTGCAATGTGTTCATACCAAATATTACTTAGTCCATTGATCTCATATATTGTTACTTGAATGTCAGGAATCTCAGTTAAAAATGATCCATCAATTGGTATATCTACAGTTATTTCGGGTGCTTTTGTATCTTTAATTAATGAATACATGATGGAGTCGTTAATATTTCCTGCAGTATCATTAGCATAAATATATACCTGAAATGGTCCTTCATTCAAACCGTTCCAGATCGTGGAAGCGAGATCTTCCTCGAGATTATTCGTCAGACTTATGTTACTGCTCCAACCAGACTGATACACCCTATACCACACGGAATCGAAATTCGGATCACTTACAGAGGCATGTACAGGGGGTGCAGATTTATATTTTTCTCCATCTTGAGGTTCAATTCCCGTTACTTGTGGATTATAGATATCTCTATGGATTATAACATCATCATAACCTATCCAATTTTGAGAGTCATTTACGTAAAACCTAAGAGTATAGGTACCATTTGCCAGGCTTTCCCATAATGATTGATCGATTGTTGCTACATCATTTTCATTATCATCTCCATTGAGATCTATGGGAGTTGAATTTGTACCAGTCCCAATAAATTCATACCAATAATAATCTCCCCTACCATCCGTAATAGTAATATCATATGAAGGGGCTGTTTTATTATTAAAAAAGTCACCTGAATTTGGTGAATTAATAACTATGACAGGAGCATCCCACCAAATTGGACGATCATCATCATCATTAGTGTTAGGAACATCATAAGCTGTATCGCCTCGACCATCATCATTTTCATCGACTCCTCCATAATCATCCCAATAATTTCCTTCTCCAACAGGGGAATCCCACCAATTTTGATCGGCTCCATTATCTCCTCGCGCATTTCCTGCAGTATTACTTATGAAATAATTATCATAAATATCATAATCAGATGATGTTGAGCCCCCACTCTCGTATATTCCATGACCATCACTATATGTTATATAATTACTAATAATTTGCATGTTATCCAGACCATCTCCTTTAGCATTTGTACTAATATATATTCCATCATTAGAAGACCCTTGACCCCAGCCATTATAACTAATGGTATTATCAATAATATCAGTGCTATGGCTATAAGATAAATAGATTCCACAAGCATAATTATTTAATATATTATTATCTCGAATCTCAGTATCAGTGAACTCTCTATTGGAGGAACCCGCGAGAGCTATACCATTCCAACCATTATCAGTTACATTATTGTTTTTAATATCAATATTGATAGAATCAAATGGATAACTTGTAGTGATTCTTCCCCAAATTCCATTATTGCTATTATTTGATATGTTATTATAAGATATTATATTGTTATCACATTCTCCTGTGATATAGATTCCATCATTAGAACAATTAGTAATTTCATTCCAAGAAATAGTATTGCTATCGCAATCATCATCAATTATTATTCCTTTAGAGTTATTATATATTTGACAATTTATAATTTTCCCGTTTGATGTTTGATTGAGTTCGATTCCTGCATGTGAACTCCCAGAACCGGAATTATAAACTATGCAATTATCTATGGTAAAATAAGCACTGGAATTTCCAATTAATATGCACTCTGCTGAAGCTTGACCATCAATAGTTAAATCCTTGATTATATATGGATCTGAAACCGTACCTGAACCGCTACACCATAAGCGAGTAGAAGCCCATACCCAAGTACCATTACCACTTTCTCCACTCTCATCAATGTGAATTGGTCCACCAGTCCATCTTGGGTTTCCCGCAATAGGAAAGTTATCCACTGCACCAGCAACACCTTCAATCCACATATAAGTAGTATCAACAATCCCATTTCCATCAGAATCCGGACTTGTATGATTATCCCAATAATTACCTACAGATGTCGAATTCCATTCATTATCATATGGATTATTAGCATCTGTTGCATGTACTCCATTATTTATGAAGATGTTTTCATAAACAGTATTATTAGTACAAGAAGATCCGAGTTGTACTCCTGCAAAGGATGATCCTCCATTATTCTCAAGAATATTTTGCCAAATAGTGCAGTTATAAGTCTGACCAAAAGATATTCCTGTTGCATAATTATCAACTAAAGTATTATTATATACTGAACTATTTTTTACTTGAGTAAATGAAATCCCAGGATAAGAACCAAAAGCCCCGCTATAAGAAATATTATTATGAGCAACTGTGTTATTTTCAGAATAAGTTCCAGATCTAAAATACACTCCATGCCTATCAGTATCATCTACTTTATTATTAGTTATTAGAATATTATCAGCTAATCTAAAGACCATACCATACCTGTTATCATAAGCAATATTGTTTGAAATTGTGAAATTATCTGCCCAATCAAGAGAAATTGCTAAATTACTAACAGAACAATTGTTATCTATTATGGTACCATTTGCTACAGGACTAGAGCTTCCGGAAATAATAATACAACCTTGATCATAAACAGCTACTTGTTTTGTAATTCCCCATAACGTGCAATTTTCAATTCTAAAATATGCTGTAGAATCTGTAATTTTGATACAATATTCACCTCCATTTGCGTCAATTTCAAAATCTTTGATTACATATGGATCCCCATATTCCCCATTTCCAGTACACCAAAACAAAGCTTTAGCGGTTGTCCAATTACTCCCTGTAATATGCATTGGTGCATGTGGAGCACTTGATTTTAATCTTGTTTCGGTAATTTCTTGCTCTGGATTTATTATATTGGTATTAATATTGTTTGAATTTTGATCTTTAATGATTGAGCCTTGAGAAATTCCAATCATTATAGCCATAAATATAAATAAATATGAAATTTGAAAATATCTTTTATTTTGTTGATTCATGAGTTATACCCCGTTAATTTTAATAATTTAAACTTTACTTATTCTTAAAATTTTTTTTTATATTCTTATATAAATTATTTATTTAATTTATTTAATTTGGTCAAAAATATTTAAGATTTTTGTAAGGGTATAATTATATTAAAAATTATATTATTTTAAGGGATTATTATTCTATAGCACAATTTAAAATTCATTGTATTTTTCAATTTTGAGATAGTAAATTGATTAATGCTCTAGGAATTTCTTTATAATCTTGTACAGCATAGAATTTACCCTTTCCGGCTTTTGCTATTTCCTTGCAAGTACCAATTCCTCCTTCAGCGTCATTATCCGCCGGCATTCCAATAACATGTAATTTTGGATATTTTTTTGCATAAAGGATAGGATCATCTCCACGGTTATAATTTCCATCAGTAATTAAAATACCAAATCTTTCTTCCTTGCTTGTTTTAACCTTATTTAATTCTTTCAAGCCTTCTTTAAGACCAACATGGATGTTAGTAAAGCCCACAGCTTCAGAGTCTAGTATGTCATCTATGATTTTTGCGGTGGATTTCTTCTCATCTATTTTTTTCATCGTCATAGCCGTGGAATTGAAAAGCACTATGCTATAATCTTCTTTTTCCATGTTATAAGCAAGGACAGATGTCGTTAAGGCCGCATTTAATAATAACCTGCCGTACATGCTTCCGCTAGAATCGAGTATCATCACGGCTTTTCTTTTCTGCCTCTGTCTTTTAATTCCATAAATATCCTTGTATGTAATGCTTTTTTTATGAATTTTTAAGGGATTATGTTGAATAGTTTCATCTAAATTAAATTCAGGCATTCCAATTAAATAGTAAGGCACCGTTGTTTGATAAACGCCTCGAATGCCCTTACTCGTTATTTTTAAAGACAATTTAACAATGCTTTGACGAGCCAACCTCCTAAAAATACTTCTATATTTTTCAGAAATTGGGCGTCTAATAAAAAAATATAATTCTGGCATCATCATTCCAGATTCTTCAGCTTTTTCAGAGAAAAATTTAACCCCTTCCTCTGTATCTAAAGCATCTGTTGCCGCATAGACATTAGATTTAAGTAAGCCCATTAGAGCTTCAAGATTCTTATATTGAATTGCTAAATAGGCCATTTCTTTAATTCCTTTATAATCGAGTGTATTTGCTAGATATTTGTAATAATCAGGCTTTTTTTTCTTTTTTCTAATGATTTCATATCTTAAAATTTCTTTATCGGGAGGTCTATCTGTATGCCTGACATTTAACCTTAAATTCTCATTCTCCAAGGAATATTCCTTGGAAAAATCATCGATTATTGAAAATCCGATTTATTTAATATAGCGAGCACGATATCAGTAATAATTTCTTTTTTAGACTGTGCAATATCATCTTCAAGCTCTATTTTGTTAAATAATGCCATTATAGCAGCTTCAACCCAATTTTTTGAGCTATCTTTCTTTTCATATTGATTTATTAATGCTGCCATATCAATCGCACCTCTAATAGAGCTTCCTCTTCGGATGGATGTATTATTCCTTGTTAATTGGATTATGTTTTGAGAAATATTTGCGATTTTTTCTCCTGTTTCACCGTTTAAATTTGCTTCTAACTTGATAATTTCCATTTCTTCTTCTGGGGATTGGTAATTCAGTTTTATCCAAATAAATCTATCTTTAATGGCTTCACCTAAAATAGATACACCTACATGTGCTGAAGGATTTTGAGTAGCTATTAAAAAAAAATCATTATTAGCTTTAATGGTTTTTAATTTAGGGATATTTAGGATTTTCTCATCAAGGGAGGTAAGTAGTGAGTTTTGGGTACTTTCCGGCATTCGATTGATTTCATTAATGAATAAACACCCCCCTTTCAGCATTGAGGACGCTAAGGGCCCATATATATAGGAGTCCTCCACGTATCCTTTAGATATCACCATAGGAGGGTCAAAGTATCCTACAAGATTATGAGTAAGTAATTCTTCACTGCAATCAATACGATAAAATTCAGCATCAAAATGAGAAGATACTGCTTGAGCAAGTTTAGTCTTGCCTACACCCACTTCTCCTTCAATTAAAATGTTTTTTCCAACAGATCTGGCTAAAATTATCTTTCTTAGCTCTTCTTTTCTGCCAATAATCTTATGATTTTTTTGTATTTCTGTTATTGTTCTGGTTATATCAACCATAAGTTAAAGAATTCACCATTTCTAAAAAATTAAACCAAATAAATGAAACTAAATTAAGAAGGATTATTTATAATTTTAAGATGGATTATAAAAAAAAGCAAAAATATATGATTTTGATAATTATAACTTCCTCTATATTTAGCTTGCTCATAATTGAAACTATTTTGTGTAATCTGAATAAAAAATATGATGATAATAATTCAGATCTTTATGGGAAAGTAACACCATCTGATTCTAATGAATTTGATATCTTAGATTTTTGGGAGTCCGAGATGGGCCGGGTTAATCAGACAGATTTGAATTTAGAACTTGGTAGCAATATTGCTCTTGAAATAATGAAGCCTTTAACTCAAAAAAAATATGAATTCAAGGCATGTGAAGTTTTTTTTGATTCCCCAAACTGGGTAGGGGCAATTCCCGATAAAATAAGACTTAATGGGTATTTGATTTTTCCTAAAGAATTAAAAGCTACAAATCCAGGTTGTATATGCATGCACGGGATAAATGCTGATGCAAATGAAACTTTTGAGCTTGCTGTAACATATTTATTAAAAGGTTTCATAGTATTAAGTTATTCACATCCAGGGCATGGAGAGTCTGAAGGAGCTCTGCCTTCTCCTAGCAATTGGTTTTGGGAAGGACGATATAATGAATCGGCTCATTATTATTTATCACTATGCGGTGCGATTCAAGCATTAAGAGTCTTAGAGACCATACCTGAAGTAGATAATTCAAGGATATTCGTATCAGGGATATCCTATGGCGGTTTAAATGCAATGTGGCTTGCAAGCATTTGTGGGGAAAGAATTGCTGGAGTAGTTCCGCTTGTAGTGTGCGGAGATATCAAAAAGATTATATTAGATCCTACAAAATTACTGTTTTGGATATTTGGAAAAAGTGCTTCTGAAATCCCTGATTCCTATTGGGAAAAACAAAATCTTAGATTTGATCCTATATATTTTCTTAAATCACCAAAACTACCTCCAATCATGTGGCAATTTGGAACAAATGATGAATACTTTCATTATCGTGGTATTCCCGCAACTCTTGATGCGGTTTCTCATAATAATAAGTCTATTCAAATTTATCCAAATGGTCATCATCTTCTTTATAACTATGAAAATAATATAGAATTTTTTATTAATTATATAATTAATAATGGTCCAGTTCCACCAAAAATGAATTTAGAAAACACTAATAAAGAGCAGGGATTGTTTGGAGATATATTAAAACTTGAAATCTCAGTGGATTCTACAGTAGAAATCGAGTCTGTTCAAGTTTGTTATAGATACTTAGATATTCTAGCCTCTCGTTGGGAATTGCTTGAACTAAAAAAAAAAGATGGTAGATATTGGAGAGGGACTATTAATCCAGGCATAATCTCTTCAAATGTAGATTATTTCATAATAGTCAGGATTAAAGGAGAGGAAAATGTTTGGTTTAGCTCCACAATTTACATCGGAGGTTTTTTTATTAGTAATTTTACAATTCCATTCTTTATAATGATAATTGCGGCTATTTCTATTCCTACATTTTATTTATTAAGGAGGAGATTTAAGAAAAATGTTCAAGATGTTGAACCAAGAATCAAACAAGAAGCTAGAAAGATGTTAATTATTGAATTATTTCTCATTGGAGTTACAGAAACTTTGTTTTTTATTTCTTTATTTCTTCCATGGGCTATTTTTGAAAATGAGACCGTTGTATGGACTCATATATATATTTTTAATAATCTAATGACTTGGGAACTCTTTGTCTTCTATTTTACAGCAAGCTTTTCTGTGATGTTTCTCATGGGATGTGTAATATATGCTCTTCTTAGTATAGTAAGGCCCAAACTTGCAGGTTTTTTACAACTTATTTATCCCATAACATTTTTAATTCTTGTTTCAAGTTTGGCATATATATTTACGGATCCAATGAGTACTGGTGCGGCATTTGGGACGGTTATACCCGGAATAGGATTATATTTAATGTTTTTTTGTGCAATTTTCTTAATTATTATTGGTATATGGAAACGAAAATACCAAATACGATTAGGAATTAGAAAAGAGAATAAAAAATTAAATAAAATTGATAAATGGTTAAGGTTTAAAAAACATATATAGAAATTAATGGTATTTACATATGAAAAGAAAAACTTTTAATATTGTTTATTTAATCGGATTAAGTATATCAACAGTTTTAATGATATTGATTTTATATTTCTGGGTTTTATATTTAAACATCACGTTCCTCATATTTTTTTGGGTTGTCAAGTTTTTAAGTGGTTTTGGGCTAGTTTTAAGCATTGCAAATGCTTTTTTGATCCTAATGGATAAGACTAAAAATAAAATAGGGAAAAGAGGTGTAAGAATACTTGTCACTTTTCAAATCGTCATTCCTATTATTTTAATCATATATTCATTATATAAAATATTTGCGAGTTATCTTGGCAAGGGCGGAGTTACGATGAGTGGAATTTGGGAAGGAGTTTATTTAATTTTCGATAATCTTTTATACATTTGGGGTATTGGTTCACTTCTCTTTACTTTATACATCTTTCCAATATTTCAAGAGGAATTCCATAAAGCAGTGGAATTAAGTAAATTTAAATTTATTAAGAAAGGAGCTAAAAAAGCTGCCCGAGTAATCAAAAAGAAATATTTTAGATTAAAAAAGGATTTTGCTAAAGCTCAAGTTCAAAATCAAATGGAAGTAAATGAGATATTGGATTTATGGAGAAAAAAATTTGCTATTAATCTATTATTAATTCTTGCTATAGGAACCATAATTTTTACTCCAATCGCATTTATCTGCTTAATGTTTTGGCTAAGATTATATGTCTTTTATAGGGGGGAAACTAATAATTATGAGAAAGTCGCTTTGTTAATTTCCATGTCATTTATTGCCATGATCGCAATTTTTTCACCTTTTATTAATTTACCAATTTATACGGAGATTGCAGATTATCTTTGGACAATTAATATCTTTTACTTCTTTGGTATTTTCTTGGCGACAGCTATTTTCATAAAGAAACTCCTTAATCTTCAAGGAATAACCGTTCAAGCACTTAAAATGAAAAAGAAAGATAAGGAAATTGATAAATTAAAGAAAGAAAAAGATATACTGGAGCAGAAACTACAGGATCAAGACCAAATTTAATTTTAAAATAAATCCTTATACTTCTCTCTAATTTTTTTTAGGAGTTCCTTTTTTTCTTTCTCCTCCATTTCATAAAGTTTTTCTCTTATTTTATGAATTTCTTCTAAGGATTTTTCTTCTTTTAGTAAACCATTTCCTCTGGAGTACATATAATCACATCCTTTTCTTTTAATCTTTCATTTATAGCTTTAACTTGAAATTTTGTCTTGAATTTAACTATATGTGTTAAATTCCAACTAATAATTGCATCCATTTTATATTTAGTTGCGATAGCTATATGGAGGGCATCATTATAATACTTTTTTGGGATAATTCCTTCTTTGATATAAATATCTGCTAAATTTTCTATTTCCTCCGTATTTTCCAAAGCTCTTATCTTATACTTATTAATTATATTCATTAACAATTCCTTTTTCTGTTCTGGAGCTTGTTCAATTTCTAACAATACAATATCTGAAATATAAATCTCATACTCATTAATTATATTGAAAAATTCTTGAGTTATTCTCATTTTCTCTGGAGAGTCTTCCGCAAATAGAAAATTGATAACTGAAGTCTCTAAATATATTTTCATAATACTTTAGTTCTTTTTATTCAAATAAAATATCAATTATTTTTCTTATATATCCTTCTATTTAATTCAATAATTTAATAATATTATATATACGACAAAAGAAGAATTAGAATAGACTTATTTAGGAAAAATCTTAATTATTACTTTTTCTCCTTTTTTTAAACCTTCTTGAAATGGGGGTATCTCAATAATACCATCAGATTGAGTTAAAGAACTTATGACTCCTGAACCTTTTAATTTTATGGGGATGGCATTATACTCATTTTTATTTTTTTCAATCTTAACCCTTAAATGATTAATGTACCCCAAGCTTGAAACAGGAACATCTTTACTAATACTAGCATTAATCTCTATTCTAGGGTCAAGAATAGAACATCCTAGCATTTTTCTTAATGAAAGTCCGATAATAGTGATAAAGCCAATATAAGCAGCAACAGGCGTACCTGGCAGACAAAATGTTAAAACCTCATTTACATATCCAATTAAAATCGGCGCTCCAGGTCTCATTGCGATTCCATGTGTTAGGACCTCACCACTTTCATGCATTACTTCTGGTAAAAAATCTTTCGTTCCTACAGAAGTACCTCCCGTAAAGATGATGATCTGAGAATCCACAGTAGCCCTCATTAATGATTCCTTGAGTTGTTCTTTATTATCTTTTAGAATTGATTCCCTAACAATTTCTCCACCATAAATTTTAATTAAATTTGAAATCATCGGAGTATTTGAATTAAATATCTTATTTTTTTGTAGCGGCTGACCAACTTCCAATAATTCATCTCCAACTGCAAACACGCTCACTTTGGGCTTGGATCTTACTTCTATGTTTTTAATCCCTAAAGAAGTTAATAGAGCAATATGTTCTGCACTCAATTCCTCACCTTCTTTTAATACTTCCGTATCAATTGGGATATCCTCTCCCTTTTTTGAAATATTCTTTCCGGGAGCGAGTGAAGTGTATAAAGTCACTACTTCCTTTTCAATTTCAGTATCTTCTATCTTTATTACAGCATCACAACCTTCAGGAATAGCTGCTCCTGTAGAAATCCTAATGCATTCTCCTTTATTTAATTTTAAATCTTTAACTTCTCCAATCTCAATAATATCTATTTTTTTTATTTTATTAGGATTTTTTGGTGAAGCTCCAAATGAGTCCTCCGCTTTAATTGCATATCCATCCATTGCGGCCCTGTTAAATGGAGGGACATCCATATTACTCTTTATATTGGTTGCTAAAATGCGGTTTAAAGCCAAGACGGTTTCTATTTCTTCTAAATCATTTAATTTAATAATAGAAAAGAGCTTATCTAATGCTTCTTCCAAGGGAGTTAATCTTGAAAATCCAATTTTTCTTAATCTCTCCATCAAAAATCACTCTTCTTTATTAATAATGTAAATAATATGCTTCAATTCTGGCAGAATTAATTTATTTAAAGCTAATTTCACGGCATTAGGTGACCCTGGAAGTAAGAAGACTACTTTATCCTTGATTTTGCCCGCAATTGCTCGTGATAGCATTGATGAAACACCAATTTCCTCATAAGAAAGATACCGGAAAAGCTCTCCGAAGCCATCAATCTTCTTTTCTAGCATCGGTTCAATTGTTTCATAAGTAATATCCTTAGGGGTCAATCCCGTGCCTCCACTAAATAAAATTGCGTGTAAATCTGGATTTATTAATAATTTATCAAGAATTTCTTTTATTTGAACCTCTGAATCTGCCACTATTTCTGTAGATATTAAAGAAATTGTTGGTAGGTTAGCTAATATCTTAGTAACTAAAGGAATTGTTTTATCAGAAGTCTCTTTCCCGTTATTTAATTCCCCATAGCGAGATGTGCTCACAATAACTAAGCCCAAATTTATTTCTTTTGGACCTTTACTTTTATGCTGTTCATGAACTTTCATTAAATCACCTTTTTTAATTAATAAATATGAAAATCTTTCATATCGCCTTTTTCTATTATTTCTTCTAATTCATCAATTTCTATATAACCATCTGAATAAAATAAAGTACTTATTGCTTCAGAGCCAGTTTTTATTGGAAAAATCTTATTCATTCCATCAATCTCTTGAACTTTAACTGCCTTAAATTCATACCTTCCTATAGTACTATATATTCTCTCTCCAACCTCTAAAAGTTGAGTGGATTTTTTTCTTAATGGATATCCTGACATTCTTCTTAAAAAATCGTCAATAAATACAAAAAAACAACTTAATGCCGAAGTAGGATAACCAGGCAATATGAATAGGATTTTTTCTTTTATTTTTGAGAAAATAATAGGTTTTCCGGGTTTGATTCGGACACCATGTACCATGATCTCAATTCCTTTATAAGAATTTAATACATTTGGACCAAGATCCCCTTCACCTTTAGAAGTACCACCTGAAAGTATAACAACATCACTAACTTTAAATCCATCATTAATCTTATGATCCAAATCTTCAAAATTATCTTGTGCTATTCCTAAATATCTGACTTCTACACCTGTATTTTTAATAGCTCTTTTTAAAACAATAGAATTAATATCATAAATCTTTCCAATAGGTAATTCCTTTTCATCATGAGTTACAAGCTCATCACCAGTACTAATAAGGGTAACAACGGGTTTATTATAAACAGAAACTTCATTTACACCACAAGCGGAGAGAATGCCTATTGTAGGTAAATCTATCAACGAGTCTTTCTTACAAATTATATCTCCCTTCTTAGCATCATGGCCTATTCCAATTACATAAGTTCCGGGGGTAACAGATTTAGAGATTTCAATCTTATTTCCTTCCTTCTCCGTGAATTCTACCATAACTACCCCATCAGCATTTTCGGGCATAGCAGCACCCGTTGCAATATAAGAACATTGCCCTTTAGACAACTTTTTTTGGGGCATATCACCAGCTTGTATTATTTCAATTAATTCTAATATTATTGTATTATCTTCATCCGCGCCAAACGTATTCTTAGCGATAACAGCATATCCATCCATCCGAGATTTACGAAAATGTGGAACATCTATTTCACTTTTAATATCTCTCGAAAGTACTCTGTTAAATGATTTCTCTAAAGGGATATCTTGGTCATTAAGATTTAACTTTGGAACATTTTTTAAAATTTCTTTAAATTCATTTACGCTTATTGCCTTCAAAAACTTCATTTTAAACACCCTTACTTAATGAATCCAATCGGAACTACCATTTTTAAAGTCCTCTCTCTTCCATACAGCAATTTCTTTTTTATATCGCTCAACAGCGGTCCTTAGCATTTTAAAACCCTCTTCCCGGTGAGCAGATGTAACAATTACATATACTAAATCTTCGGAAATCTTAAATTCTCCTTTAAAATGAATAATTATTATGTCTATTATTCCCTCTTTCTTTTTGATATCCTCACATATTTCTTTAATACTCTTATTTGCTAGCTCATCATAAGCATCAATATTTAAACCTTTAATAGGATTACCATCTTTAGAAGTATTTCTCACAATTCCAGTAAATGTAAGAATCGACCCTGCACCTTCTATAATTGGATTATTTTTTATTGATTTGAGGATATCCTCAATATTGATATCTCCTTTATTATAAATACCTGAAGTGATTTCTTTAGACATTTTCTTCTCATCCCCCTGAAAGCGGTAATAAAAAGGCGATTCTATCCCCATTTGATAATTTAAAGTCTAAAATATCGTTATCATCAACGAGATTATCATTTATGGCAATTTTTATGGTGTCCTTTAAATTATTGCTTTTTTCTTCCCAAATTAAATTTTTAATTAAATTATATTTTTTAAAAAGTAAATTAATTAATTCTAATATATTGAAACCATCTAAACTAAGTTTTTCTTTATTTTTTCCTGTGATATCTTTAAAATCCGCAAAGTATAATACTTCCACATCCAAAAATTAACACCTTCTTATCTTTCTTTATAATAGGGTTTTCTTGAATCTACGACTTTTCTTACAATTTCTTCATATTTTGATAATGAATAATGATTACTCAAGGCCCCTTTTATATTTTTTCCGAGATCTGATCGATATAAACATCCAAAAAGATTTCCATCACATCCCACCCTTAATTTTGTACAACCCATACAAAAGTTATGACCAGGAGTAACAGTCTCGATCACTACTGAATTAGGCATTATGAAAACTTTTCTATTTTGCATACTTCCCCTTATAATTGTTTCCTTCGCCTTAGCTTCGAGCTCTGTAATAATAGGTAATAAATCAAGATGATGTTTTTTATAAAAATCACCATTCCCTTTTAAAGCCTCAGAAACCTCATGCAGTTCTATTAATTGTAGTATAAAGTCATTTTCTGCACAAAATTCAATCATATCCTCTAATTCAGTATCATTGATGCCTTTTAGTAAGACAAAGTTTAATTTTATTATATTGAATCCTACTTCTTTTGCCTTTTGTAGGCCTTTAAGGACTTTTTCAAGAGAATCTGAACCATAAATCTTTTCATATACTTCTGGTTTTAATGATCCTAAAGACACATTAATTCGATTTAAACCAGCATTAAATAATTCTTCTGCTTTTTCATATAAATAAGATCCATTAGTAGTCATGGAAATATCTTTGTAAAGCTGTAGATCAGAGACATTCTTTATTATTTCAATAAATCCTTTCCTACATAATGGTTCGCCCCCTGTGAATTTGATTCTTGTGACATTTAAAATCTCAACCAAGATCTTACATAATTTTGTGATTTCTTCAATGCTTAGTTCAGAACTTTTCGGGATAAATCCTTCTTGATCACAATAAATACAGTTGAAATTACATTTAGAAGTCACTGAAAATCGAATGTGTTTGATTTCTCTATTACAGTTATCTTTCATTTTCAATCAAATTCTAACTTGCTTAATTTTTTCTTCAACTTTGATATCAGAGATTAATGTGGATGGATATTGTCCTCTCTCATCTTTTTCATACATCTTAACGACATCCCAGATATTTAAAAGAGCAATATTTACTCCTGCAAGGGCTTCCATCTCAACACCAGTTTTGGCAATACTCTTTACTGTACATGTGACCTTTATTACATTCTCATTTTCAAACTCAAATTCTACATCCACTTTAGTTATAGGAATGGAATGACAGAGTGGAATCAAGTCCGGGACTTTTTTAACAGCATTAATGGTAGATATTTTAGCTATAGTGAAAACATCCCCTTTCTTAACATTCTTATTTTTAATTCTTTCAATAACTTCCTTCTTTAAATATATCTTTCCTGATGCAGTGGCGATTCTAATAATAGTGTCTTTTTCAGAAATATCAATCATATCTTTATGAACTCTTATTTTTAACGTTTTCTATTTCTATACATATCGGTAAATTTTTTATTTTTAAAATAATTTATCATACAATTTTCACATCCGTTGCCTTGAAATTGATATAAACCTCAGAATTCGGAGCAAGTTCCAAATTATCTCGTGATAATTGAGTTATAGTAATTAAAAACTTTTCAGATTGGCAATTTACCAATAAATGACAAGTATTTCCTAGATCTCTTATTTGTTCAATTTTTCCTTTGAAGGTATTTCTATAACTCACATTTTTGGGAGGTGATTTTACAATGCCAATGCTTTCGGGCCGAATACACACTTTTACATTACCCTCTATTTGAGATGATGCAGTAATGGTTAGATCCTTTATTTTTATTTGATTTAAGCCTGATTTTTCATCAATTTTAGCAATACCCGTGAAAATATTCTCGTATCCCACAAAATGTGCCGTAAATTCGTCTTTTGGTTGGGTAAAAATCTCATTCGGGCTTCCAATTTGAGAAATTTTACCATTTATTAATACACCTATCCGATCGGCAAACTTTATCGCTTCCATTCTATCATGTGTGCTCATTATTATTGTTTTTTTCTTGTCTTTCTTTATGTTTTCGATTAATTCTTCCAAAAAACTTACGTTTTTAGGATCTAAATTCGCAAAGATCTCATCTAAAATATATAATTCTGGTGAAAGTATGAAAGTCATTGCAATTGTAACACGCTGCATCTCTCCTCCTGAGAGAGATCTTGCGTTTTTGTTCGCAAGACTTTTTAATCCAATACTATCTAACATATCTATCACTTTTGAATAGACTATTTCTTTACTTTCTCCACGCACTTTTAAGCCATATGCAATATTATTAGCAACTGACGTATTAAGCACTACTGGCTTTTGTCTAACAAAAGCAAATTTCCTTCGATATGAGATCTTCTCTTTCTTTTTTAGTCTAGTAATATCCTTTTCAGAATAATAAATCTTACCAGATGTTGGAGATTCAAGCATTCCAATAATTCGAAGTAATGTCGTTTTTCCACTTCCATTAGCTCCGATAATAACAAAACATTCACCCTTTTTCACAGAGAGATTAATATCCGTTAAGACAGAGTATTCTGATTTATCTTTTCTATAGAAAATCTTAGATAACTCTTGGAGCCTTACTAAATCCATTCTAATCCCCTTTAGATTGTAAATGTGTTAATGAATAATTGATTATAAAAGCTATAATAATAAGGATCATTCCTAAAGCAATCGCCATTCCAAATTCTCCCATTCTGGTTTGTTGTACTATCGCAGTTGTAAATACTCTAGTATTCCACCGGATATTACCTCCAACAATCATTACTGCTCCAACTTCAGAAATAGCTTGACCAAATGCCACTAAAATTCCTGCGATTACAGATCGTTTCCCCTCTTTGATTGTTTCAAACCATAATTGACGTTCAGTTGATCCTAAAGAGAGAACCGTTTCTTTCAAAGCAGGGTCTACGCTCTCTATTGCGGCCTTTGTGGTACCCGTTATAATTGGAATTGCTAATAATAATTGGGCGACAGTCATTGCCGTAGTAGTATATAACAACCCAAGGGGACCCAAGGGTCCGCTACGAGATAGAATCATAAATATAATCAGACCCATTACAACAGGAGGAAATCCCATAAATGTATTAATAAAATTGGTAATAACTTTTTTACCTCTAAAATCTCTTAAGGCTAAATAAGAACCAATAGGGATTGCTATCAATGCCGCTAATATTGTTGATGTTCCTGATACTCGAATTGAAAGTAATACTATCCCCCATATTTCTGGATCAAGCGTAAATATTAAAATAAAGGCTTCAATCATGCCCTCTATAAATGGGTTTTCCAATTCTCCTCACATCTTTATAATTGTTTAAAATTATTTAATAATAAATCGAAGAAATAATTCTTTTATATTTGGAGTTAAATTCTTGTGTACTAGTAATTAATCCTAGTGAAGCTGAAGATGTTCCAAGATATCCATCATTAAAGTCTTTCCAATAATTTATTTCATCTTCGGTTGTAGAGCAACCGTGAGTTTCATTACATTTACCGAAACATGGGTTAAATAATACTTCATTATTTTTTCTAAAATCAGCTATCAATATTTGCCCTTCTTTAGACACAAGAAATCCAATAAATTCTTTTGCTGATGAGTATTTCACATGTTCATGTAAATCTGCATTAATTGCTATTGCTCCATATGGATTCAGCAGAATTATATCTCCTTCTACATGGACCACTAAATTTAGACTATCTTTTGCTGAAAACCACGTTCCTCTATCCACCAGAGTGTATTCATCCTTATTATCAGCTATAGATAACGTATCCCCCATTCCTGATCCTGTTTCTTTATACCATGTGTCAGTTTCTGCATCGGGAATATTATCCCATAATGTTAATTCTTTCGAATGAGTTCCTGAGCCGTCTCCTCTCGAATAAAATTCACAGTTTGTCGCTTCTCCCGTAGCTTTAAGATTTGTCATTGCTACCGTGACATTTTTACCGTTAATCCCGGCAGGATCCGAGGAGGGTCCAACGATTATAAAATCGTTATACATTACACACGTTCGATCAACTCCATAACCTTCATTCACAAAATCATCCTCCATAGACCGAGAATGCACAAGAATTACATCACAATCCCCACTTTCGCCATATGCTATTGCTTGACCCGTTCCTACGGACAAAATATCCACCTTGATGTCAGTTTTTTCTGTAAATTCAGGTAGTAGATAATCTAATAATCCAGAATCATAAGTTGATGTTGTCGTGGCCAATATAATCTTCTTGTCTGAAGCAGACTCTTCAATTTCCTTGAAGGCAATCCAGAGAAAAGCAGATGTTGCTACAACTCCAGTTAAAATAGCGACAATAACTATTTTTTTATATCCAAAACCAATTCTTACATCTTCAGTCAATTAAAATTTCAACTTTTTCTATATTTATTGTTTTGAATAATTTTTGGCATTTTTTAAGCGTTATGGATCGTGGTTCATAACGGAAAAATGGTAAAAAAAAGAAAAAGGATGAAACGAAAATGTTAATTTTTAATCTATATCATCTAAAATTCTTTTTAAGATATTTTTCTTGCTTACTGGACTAATATCTAATTTTCTTCTTTCTAAAACTATATTTAAGTTATCTATTAATCGTTCAGCAAAGTATTTAAAAGAAAAATTAGATTTGTTGTTATTTCTATAATATTCTTTTAAGAATATATTTATAAGCTCTATTTTATGTTGTGGCTGAACCATTTGAAATAATCCCGGATTAGTATCCAAAAGAGCGCAACAAATCCATGCTAAATCATCGATATGGTTTCCTTCATAAGATTCTTCAAAATCAAAACCATAAAGTTCATCATTTGATATGTTTATCATAAAATCTCTTAAACGAGCATTTCCCTTGTTTAATACAATAAGTTCTGAAAATATTTTTGTACCAAGAATATTTTGTTTATGTAATTGAGCCATCCAGATTGCCAATTTTTTTATACCGAAAATAATTCTATCGCGATTATATGAATCCAAATCATCTAATTTATCAATATTCTTTAGTTTTTCATTGATAAAGTCGCATAAATTAACTCCCTCTATTTTCTCAAGTATTAAAAATGGTTTTTTATAGAAAATAATTCTTGGAATTAATATATCTTGCTTTTCTAACTTTTTTAAAGTTTTATATTCTTTATCAGCATTATCAGTTTGATAAACTTTAACAATAAATTCTTGAGGATATTCTTTAGGTTTCTTATCAAAATTCAATGAAAATACTAAGTTCCTTTTACTTGGAAGCTTAATAAGAGAAAACCTCACTTCTGGAGCATCAAGCTCAGGTATCTCATTTTTGAGATTAGAAACGATCTCTTTTATAATATTAAGTAAATTCATCTTATATAGCTATACTTTATCTTAATTATAATTAAGGAATAATCTCAAAATTTTTGATATATTAAAATTCAATTAATTAGATAAAATATTCTTTCTGTATTTTCTGAACATGTTCAACCAAATGATTATATGGTTTATAAATTATTAAAAATACAAATAAAAATATTCAAATTATTAAACTCATGATGACCAACAAATATCAACTTGGAATATTTTATGGCGTTAAAAATGATGCTGAAAAATTAGCGCAGAAATTCATAGGACATCTCATTAATGATGAGGAGTATTGTAAAGCTTGTGAATTGCTCGAAACACATGTCAAGTGTGATCACTGCCGAGAACATTTAAAAACTTTCGCTAATATTATTTATTTTTATGAAAAAATTGGTGAAAACACGCCAGATTTTATAGAAGAACCAGAATCATTTTTCCCAGAAAGTATTCCACCTGTTGATTTTTTATTAGTCATTGGTATTCATCAAGATATCTTAGCGGGGCTTCCAGATTATTTAAAAGATAAAAATATAAAAGCAGTAATTGCACCTATTGAACACCCAAAATGGATTCCCGCAGGACTCCAAGTACAAACGTTAAAGGAATTGGAAAAAGTGGGCATACAAGCGGTTTTTCCAAAACCTTTTTGTGCCTTAAGCAAAAACACTAATGAGCATAATAAAGAAGGCTTCCATATTACTAAAAAGAGAAACTATATCGATGAATTTATTGATCATTTTAAAATTGGAGAACCAATTGTTTCCTTTATCTTAAGCGAAGATGGCAAATCAATACAAGATACTTGCGTTATTCAAAGTGCTCCCTGTGGATCCACATATTTCATTGCCCAGCAATTAAAAGCAAAATACATTGATGATCCTGAATTATCTTTAAACGAGAGAATGAGTAAGGCTCATCATTCTTTCCCGTGTAGTGCTTCAATGGATCAAGATATTATCTTAAAAGATTCTATTCTTCATATTGGTGGATATTTAGTCAGAAACGCGATACGAAGAGAATTGAATCTTGAGGAACAAGAAGGGCAGAAATTAAAATATGTGATAACATAAATATTTTTTAATATAGAAATTGTAAAGCATTTTTTTTTAAAATAAATAAAAAAAATGAATTTTTTTTAGATTTTATTCCCACATAGAGCACAAAATAAAGCATTTTCCCTTAATTTTCCTCCACACATCGGACAAAATTTTGCTAAATCATCAGCTGCAGGAACTATATCGACTTCTCCATTTTTATATGAATTTACAGGCTTATAGACTTGGTTCTCCTCTGGTTTAGGCGTAGCACCACCAGAGCTATTGGAAGAATAGCTACCACGTAATATCAAGTACAAGAACAAACCCAAAATATTAAACATTAATACAATCAGAAGCCATACAACGGGATTAGGAATATCGCGTTTAACAGCATCTTTATAAACATAAGTCAAAATCCATAGAGAGATTAATAAAACAAAGATTCCCCCAATAATTATCAAAACCCACATGTTCATTTCAAACATTATAGATTGTTCTCCCCAATCCCTCATTTCATCATGTCTATCAAGTATTTTATTCAAAATCATTTTTTCATCACATTTTTTTTAATAAAAACTATTATTTCTATCTTAACAATATAAAAAACGATATTAATCTCTTCTAGAGACCAATTATTGATTTAAATAACAAGTAAACCACTTCAAATAAATTATTTTTTTTAAAAATTTCTATATTTATTCTATTAAAAAATTTTTAAATTTCTTTTTAACAATTCTTTACAATCCCCGTATTTTTATAATTAATTAATGGAATATTTTTTTAGTTTCTTTAATAAATATCATATGAGTAATGAATTATGAATGCCATAACTTGTTCATCACCAACATGTAAATCTGAAGAAGGAGAAATGGATAAAGAATCATTTTTTGAAGAATATTTTTGGTTTTTCATAATTCCATCTGGAATTTTCCTTGGAATATCCATCTTTTTAGAATTCACCACTGAAGAAATATTATTAAGTCAGATTTTAGCGATAATATCAATGCTTCTTTCATGTTATGGTGTTTTAACAGAAGCATTAGAAGACATAGCAGAAAAAAAAATAACTGCAAACATTTTAATGATGATTGCAGCGATAGCATCTTTTTTCATATTACATGGTCAAGAGGGCGCAATTGCGATTGTGCTATACGCCATTGCAGAACACTTAGAAGAGCTCACAACTGATAAATCAAGGGAGGCCATTAAAGAATTACTTGAATTAGCCCCGGATGAAACTTTATTAATAAAAGGGGATGGATTTGAAAGTGTACCTACAAGTGAAGTAAAGGTTGGAGATATAATTGGGATAAAACCTGGAATGAAAGCTCCTTTAGACGGCGAGATTGTTAAAGGAGGGTCTTATTTTGATCAGAGTGCTATTACGGGAGAGTCTATACCTGTTTATAAAAAAGAGAATGATGAAGTATTTGCGGCTAGTATAAATTCGGATAGTTTCGTGGAAGTTAAAGTAACTAGAGAGAGTATAAACACAATTGTTGCTCAGATTGCAGAAAGTATTAAAGTAGCTCAGGCAAACAAGAGTGAACATGAGAAATTTATTGAAAAATTTTCTAAATATTACACCCCAATAATTTTATTGGCTGCTCTTTTAGTAATGTTTATTCCTTGGCTCGTATTTGGATTAGATTTTAATGATTGGTTTTATCGTGGCTTAATTCTCTTAGTGGTATCATGTCCTTGTGCGCTCACATTGTCTACACCTTTAGCTAATATAACCGCCCTAACAACACTTGCAAAAGAAGGGATTCTAGTAAAAGGAAATAAATTTATTGAAAAGGTGGATGATATTGAAGTAATTGCTTTTGATAAAACTGGCACACTTACGGAGGGTAATCTGAAAGTTTTTGAAATTTATGCCATTTCAGGGAGTAAGGATGATGTCATACTTATAGCTGCGAGTTTAGAGGCTCTCTCAGAGCATCCAATTGGAAAGGCAGTAGTAGAACGAGCCAGAGCGATGAATTTAAACCTTAAATCCGTTGAAGAGTTCAAAGTATTAAAAGGTAAGGGAATTAAAGGAAAAATAAATGGAGATTTCTTTAAAGTTGGGAGTCAAAAATATTTTGAAGAACTTTCTATTGAATTACCCGAAGGAATTCTTCAGGAAATAGAGCAAAGTGGAACTATTCCAATTTTTCTTGGAGATGATAAGCTAATTGGTATTATAACCATAAGAGACGTTCTAAGAATCACTGCTCCTGTCATGATAGAACAATTGAAAAAGCGAAATATTGAATCACTATTAATATCAGGGGACAGTCAGTTAGTCTGCTCCACGATTGGTGAATGTTTAGATATAACGGAAACTAAAGGAGAGCTTCTTCCAGATCAGAAACTTCAAGAAATAGAAAATTTAAAGAAGGAAAGAAAAGGTGTTGCAATGGTCGGGGATGGAATTAATGATGCTCCCGCTCTCGCATTAGCTGATTTAGGCATTGCAATTGGTGCCTCTGCTACTGATATTACTTTAGAAACTGCTGATGTTATCATAATGAATGATGATTTGACCAAGCTTATCACATACATAGATGTGGCTCGTCTCACAAATAAAAAAATAAAACAAAATATATGGACCTCAATTATAGTGAAAGTATCTTTCGCTATTCTAACTGTTATAGGATTAATGTCATTATGGTTAGCAGTGGGTATTGGTGATATGGGAGTGTCGCTTTTGGTTTTATTGAATAGTCTTACAATATTACGGTTTAAAATTAAGTTTAAGGGAATATCTCCGGAAAAATTAGAAAATAAAGCACATAATTTAATTTGTGGGAATTGTCAAACAAAGAAGATTATACCACAACATCATGGCCGGGATATGATTCAAGATGGAGAAAAATTAATTTGCTGGAGAAAAATGATAAAAAGTGAAGAATTGGAGACATGTAATGAAGAATTACCAATTAATTGTCCTCATTGCAATAATAAATTAGAATTAAAATAAATTAGAATAATTGGATAATAAAAAATTAAAAAAAAAAGAGGGATTTTAAATTATTTTAAGGAAATTCTTCTTTTTTGGTAGTATATTATATATATTAATGTTAATCCAACAAGGATTAAATGGAAATTACCAAAAGGGATCTTTAAGATAACAAGAGGTTCGTCTTTATCCTTATCACCATCATCTTCGCCTTTCTCTTCTGAAGGCGGTAACTGTTGTATTTCAACCCAGACGGATATGCAATTTATTGATGTAGAGTTTCCATAGCCATTAAAAGCAAGAACTATAAAGTACCAAGTGCCGTTATTCATATTATTTATAAAATACGGGAGTGCTATTCCAATGTCCCACTCCCATAATGAATTATTCCAAGCGAAGATATAACTATCCCAATAATAAATTGAATAACTATTTGCACCGATAGAACCATTACAATAAATATTAAAAATTCCATCATCATCTGGAGGACCTCCTGAGTCGTCCCATATATTGAAAGGTCCTGGAGGACTACCAGTTATAAATATTTCAACCCAGACTGATATGCAATTTATCGATGTAGAGTTTCCATAGTCATTAAAAGCAAGAACTATAAAATACCAAGTACCGTTAGTCATATTATTAATAAAATACGGGAGTGCTATTCCATTGTCCCATTCCCATAATGAATTATTCCAAGCGAAGATATAACTGTCCCAATAATAAATTGAATAATTATTTGCACCGATTGAACCATTACAATAGATATCAAAACTTCCATCATCATCTGGAGGACCTCCTGAGTCGTCCCATATATTGAAAGGTCCTGGAGGACTGCCAGGTCCACCAATAGAAATGTTCACTACCAACTCATCCATTGACCACATAAAACCAGTTGAATTTAGTGATAGAAGTCTTATGAAATAAACACCATCTGGTAAACTCATTGTCCTTGAAAAGTTAATCAAATCTTGGTCATAAATGAAATCACCAGCACCACCATCTATATTTGGATTGCTTGAATAAAAAATCGTATAATTATCTGCTCCAGAAGAACTACTCCATGAGATCGTGAAAATACCATCAGAATCCCAAGGCGATTCCACGCTTGAGAACCACGTATTGAAAGGTCCTGGAGGGCCACCAGCTCCACCAATAGAAATGTTCACTATCAACTCATCCATTGACCACATAAAACCAGTTGAATTCAATGATTGAAGTCTTATGAAATATATTCCATTTGTAAGGTTCATTACCCTCGAATAAATGGTCAAACCTTGGTCATAAATGAAATCACCAGCACCACCGTCTATGTTTGGATTGCTTGAAAAGAAAATCGTGTAATTATCCGCGCCAATAGAATTAGTCCAATTAATAGTGAAAATACCATCCGTATCCCATGGTGATTCCACGTCAGTAAAATAAGTATTAAAAGGCCCTGGAGGATTAGGAGGGCTACCAATAGAGATATTCACAATCAGCTCATCCATTGACCATGTAATACCAGTTGAATTTTGTGATAGAAGTCTTATGAAGTAAATACCATCTGGTAAGCTCATTGTCCTTGAAAAATTAATCAAATCTTGGTCATAAATGAAATCACCACCACCACCGTCTATATTTGGATTGCTTGAATAAAAAATCGTATAATTATCCGCACCAAGAGAATTACTCCAATTAATAGTGAAAACACCATCTAAATCCCAAGGCGATTCCACATCAGAGAACATTGTATTGAAAGGTCCCGGAGGATTAGGAGACCCACCAATAGAAATGTTCACTATTAACTCATCCATTGACCATGTAATACCAGTTGAATTTTGTGATCGAAGTCTTATGAAATAAATACCATCTGGTAAGCTCATTGAATATGAATATATGGTCAAACCTATGTCATATATAAAATCAGTTACATTATTTCCATCAATATTTGGATTGTTTGAATAATAAATAGTGTAATTATCTGCACCAAGAGAATTACTCCATGAAATATTAAAAAAACCATCCGTATCCCAGGGAGACTCTACATCAGCAAACCATGTATTGAAAGGTCCTGGAGGACCACCAGCCCCACCTATAGAGATATTCACGATTAACTCATCCATTGACCACATAAAACCAGTTGAATTTAGTGATTGAACTCTTATGAAATAGATTCCATTTGAAAGGTTCATTAACCACGAGTTAATAATCAAATCTTGGACATAAATGAAATCACCGGCACCACCGTCTATGTTTGGATTACTTGAAAAGAAAATCGTGTAATTATCCGCACCAAGAGAATTAGTCCAATTAATAGTGAAATAACCATCCGTATCCCAGGGTGACTCTACATCAGTAAACCATGTATTGAAAGGTCCTGGAGGACCACCAGCTCCACCAATAGAGATATTCACGATTAACTCATCCATTGACCACATAAAACCATTTGAATTTAATGATCGAACTCTTAGGTAATATATACCATTTGGAAGGCTCATAGTCCTCGAAAAGTTAGTCAAACCTTGGTCATAAATAAAATTACTTGCATTACCATTTATATTTGGAATGAATGAATAATAGATCGTGTAATTATCAGCACTTATAGAAGTATTCCATGAAATGGTGAAATAACCATCCGTATCCCAGGGTGACTCTACATCAGCAAACCATGTATTGAAAGGTCCGGGAGGCCCTGTAGGAACGAGTACATTAATAGGGACTAAAGTATTTTGATCGGGATACCCTATTTTACTTGCAGAAATATTTAAAGTGTAATTTCCAGGGGAGCCAAAATCGCTACTATCCATTGTTAAATCGTACCAATTTATATTTTCAGTAAGAAATCCATTTATTGTTGCATTTTCTAAACAACCGTACATTACCGTAGCTGCTGATATATGTGTATTAGCTGGGGTTTCATTGTAATATACTCGGATATAGAAGTTATCTCCATAATTTACATCAATACTACCTGGATCTGTATTAAGAGTAGAACCGACTATTGGATTTAAGTTTACAGAAATACTCTCATTAGTTCTACTCTCAAAAGTATAATTTAAATAAGAAACTAATCCTGATTGAGAATTATTTATTAATCTATCCCCAAAATAATTCACTCTAACAGAGATATTGGCATCACTTAAAGAGTAGTTTTTCCACACGAGCATTACTTTTCCACCTATATCTGATGATTGGTTACAGATATGATACAATCCAGAAGAATTTTTTTTCAAGAATTCAACAGTAGCACCCGTGATTTTATTGTTAAAATTGTCATAATCGCATAACTCTAAATCTAAACTCGTTAAACTTAAATCGGTAACCATAATGGCTTTGGATGTATTAAGATCAACATTCACATTTGTTTTAACAAGAAATTCCTCATGACCATAGTTTTGATAAGTACAATTTAACGTGTAAGTACCATTATTCAAGGATGAAAAAAATAAATTTCCCATTGAGTCAGATATTTGAAAATCGACAAGACCACTAGCATTATATAAATATACATTTACACCTTGAACAGGAAAACCATCTCTATCTCTTACCGATACATTTAATGATTCAATCCCAGAAGGCTGTAAATCTTTTACAATCTCTAAATCTTCATTATTTTTACCAAATTCATTATTATCTCTCGGAAATTCATTAGTAAAAACGGAAAACCTCATTATTGAAATAGACATCATTAAAAAGATGAAAAATATCCCAGATTTCTTTATAGAATTATGTTTTTTTAAAAATTTTTTCATATTTTATACCCTTAAAAATATTATATTAAGTTTTTTTTAAGAAAATATTGCTTAAATATTTATCAAAAATTCTTTAATTTAAATTTATACAATTTTTATTTTTGATGCTTTTTATTGATGAGATTAAAAACAATTTTTTTAGACAAAGGATTATAACAATTAATCATCATTATTAGCGATTGTTGAGCGGGAATTGCCAAGCATGGTCAAAGGCGCTGGACTCAGAATCCAGTCTTGTAGGAGTTCGGGGGTTCAAATCCCCCTTCCCGCATTAAATAAGCTCTAATCTTATTAATATTTATTTTAAACGATAATTAATATTTATATAATTAGGACTAATTAGTAATATATAACAATAGTTTTCAAAAGTAATATCATGTCAAATGAACAAAGATCTGGAAATAATAATTCTGATAAAAGGGAAAAAGGACAAGTTCCTCCAGAAGAGGAAAAAAGATCCATAGTTTTTCAGTATTCTGACGAGGAGCAAGAGTTTCAAGAATTAGAGGTTGAAGAGGGAGTACCTTTATACGAATTATTAGATTCAGATTTCATTTTATTATTTATGGACTCTACTAGGTACCGAGTATGGATTTGGCAAGGTTCTAATACGACTACAAGGATGAAATTCATATCAGCAAAAATAGCACCTAATATCAGAGATCAATTTGGTATTGCTTATAAAATTACAGCCGTCGATGAGGGCAATGAAACTCTAGCTTTTAAAATAATGATAGGATTAGAAGAAGAAATTAATTATGAGAAAGAGCAAACCGGTCCCGCCTATGAAGGTACGAATAAAGATTTAGAATTAATAGAAGAGTTATCACGAGAAAAAATTCTACTATTATTAGAAAAAACGGGTATTCCTGAAGGTTATGAAAGAAAAATGGTTATTGTTAAAAATAAAATCTATGGTTATAAAGAATATGAAAAAAACTATTTAGGAACAGTAATAAAGGAAAGAAAATTATTTCCTTTAAAGGAGAAGGTTTCAGACGGAATATATTTAGCGAAAGAATATATTCCAAGGATGCTTTTTTCTTTTAATAACGTTGTTCTTACTGAATTATTACAAAAAATAGAAGAACACAAAAATTGAAAATAAAGTGAGTGTTTATTGAGTCACGTAAAAAGGAGGCGCCCTTCACAACCCTCTGGTAGTCGTCCAAGGAGAATAGCACGTAAAAAAGATGAAAGAAAAGCTTGGTTAAGCTTCATATTGATATTAATCCTTTTCGTTAGTGTTTTAGCAGCGATATTATTTGCTATTTTAAGTATGAAATAATCTTAAAGTTTTTTTTTTTAATGGTGAATAATGAGAATAAAAAAAGTTGATATTTTTTTCATCATTGCTTTGGTAATTTTAACATTGATATCAATCGATCTTCTTTTAAATATTTCTCATCAAGAGGCATTAACAAATATTTGGGATAATAAGAGTTACCAAGAAGCAGCAATACTTGTAACTGTAGAAGCATTGATAGTTAGACTTTCAATTGTTTTTATAGTTTGCTTTATAGGGAATCTTTTACCATTTCCCTCACCATATCCATTAGCGGTTTGTTTAGGTTTTGCTTATTTAGCTTTTAATCCTCTTTTACCTTTTTTATTTGTATTTGTTGGTGCTTTCGGATGTTTAATAGGGGAAATGGTAGGTTATATAATAGGGCGAGGAACTGCAGAGATCATTTCAGAAGAAAGAGCAAATAATTTAAGTAAATATGAAGCCTATATTGTAGAGCATCCTCATTTAGTTCCCTTTTTAATATTTATTGCTGCCCTTACACCAATCAATGATGACACAATTACGATTCCGGCTGGGCTCTTAAAAGTTGGATTTCGAAAAACAGTATTTTGGTGTTTTTTAGGAAAATTATGTTTAATGTTAGTGTTTGCTTATAATTTATTAAATATATGTAATTTAATTGTTGAAAATTGGATTTTAAGTATCGCTACTTTATATTTTATTATTATAATCGTTTACATATTGATTAGAATTGATATTTTTAAAAAAATAAATAAATGAATGAAATATAAGATAAAGATTAAAAAGATTATTAATCTACTATTCTCGAGAATATTTTTCAATAATATAATTTTGTAAAGACCAGGCGTATTTCTCAAGGTTTAAAATTAAAATTTTTTGTTGAACTTTTCTTAAGTAAGGCATATTAAGGTTTTTAAATTGAACTTTTAACTCATCAATTAGATCAAAAATTTTAACAATACTTTTCCAGTCATTAGACCATTCCTCATCATGTTGAGATTGTTGTTCCAATTTTTTAGCTCCTTAATTTTTTTTTTTTTAATAATAAAATGATATATTCTTATGATTGAAATAAAAAAATACATTAAAAAATCTTTAGGTTTTCTAATTTGTATGTGCTGTTGATATTACAACGGTTTTAGAAAGAATTTGAGTATACCTCACTCTTTTCATTGGATCATCCGGGTTCTTTAATAATCCAATTACTAGGTCTGGAGGAATTAAGAAAGCATTTCCTTTTGTGAAGGTATTTATCGCATAATTTTTTAAGCTGGTAGGTTCTAATGTATCCATATCAACCGTTCTTAATTGACATATCATTTTCCCTAATGTTTGCCCTTTTAAAAACGCTTCTTGAAGCCAAAAGTAGAAAAAACCGATTGAAAAATAAACTGAAATAATTATGGGAATAGCAATAAGGATATGCAATTGAAGTACAATTGGACCTAGGATGGATTCATATACAAAAAAAAAATAAATTAAGTGTACAATTCCAAAATCAAACATGAAAGCAAGAAATCTATTTAATGAAGAGCCATATTTGATTTCTTCCCTTTCTTTTGACTTAATCCTTTCGCTTAAATCGCTTTTACAGGATTTACAAGATTCGGAATTTGGAACTAATTCTTTTCCACATTTTGGACAAAATTTTAATCCCAAACTATAAAACCTTTATCTAAAAATTTGATTTAAATGTAGTATTTAATGAACTAAAATTTATATAAATTAAAAAAGTCTTATAATTTTAAAAAAAGTTCATTAAAATTCTTTATTCCTTTGAAAATGTTTATTATATTCGCTTGAAATAAACATAGTTCCAAATTTTTTAGACAATTTTTAAATTTTTTATTATTTTTTAATCATATAAACAAATATATTCTAGATTTTAAGAGAGTTTTCCAAATCAAGGGAAGATCATGATCAAATACGTCTATGGAAAATTTAATAGTTCACAAACCTACCAGATGGATTTATAAGGTA
>JAEOTJ010000015.1 GCA_016839905.1 Promethearchaeota archaeon
CTACAATTGTAGTATTTGCGATTTTCATTGGATTATTGCAATACCTACAAATAGGACGCTCATTAAAATCTATTGATTTTATTGTTCCATTATGACGCGGCAAGTATTTTGAAACAGAAATAGGCATATTCATATATTGATATATTTTTCACAAATATAAATTTAGCGGTCGTGAATTATTAACATATTATTGTCGAATATCTGGTGAAAAATTTAGAAAAAAAACAAAACCTTCTTTTTCCCAATTATTATCCATTTTATTAATCTTACATTAAATTTTATCTTATTCCTAATTTGAAAAAATATCTTCTATTCTCCTTGTCTCTTTTTCAGAAGATTTATACCCGCTTTTTTTCTTTTTAATGAGCACCGCAATTGCTCCTATAATACCAATGGTGATCCCGATTGTTATTATTCCTTCGGGAGAAACGAGGAAATTAATGATGTCAAATGCTCCGTTTTCTTGACCATTTTTAGATTGCGTTTGATCTACTTTAACCAAGACAGAATCCATTGCAAGTCGTCCCAATGAATCGTTCACGTAGAACGTGATGTTAATTACATCGCCATGAGAGAGGGAATCCCACAATGTAAGCCAAACTGTTTGATTAATCGTGCCATTCGTGGTAAAATAATGATTCTGACCGCCATTGAGCGAATACCATATTGAATGCACGCTTGCTTCGGTGATGTTCACGATGAAATTCGGCGGATCCCTGCTTACCGGGCTGTTATTTTCAGGGAAAATAACGCTAATGACGGGCGGGATGGTGTCCTTATAAAGCGTTATCGTGAGGGTATCATTCACATTCCCTGCCGTGTCATTGGCATGAAAGCTCACTTGAAACATCCCTTCATTTAGATTTGACCAAATGTATTGATCGAGGCTAAAGAGCGTGTTATTCAAGCCTGAAATGTCGATTTTCGTCGAGTTTCCCGTGACATTATACCAAATGGTGTCAATGAATCTTTCAAGCACGATTACTTGAATTCCCGGTTCAGAGCCGTGATAGCTACCCTCTTCTGGTGAAATTATTGAAATGATTGGCGTGTAGGCATCAATTCTAACCGTGATTGAAATTGAATTGAGATTGCCTGCCGTGTCATTGGCATGAAACCAGATGGTTGCCGTTCCATTTGGCAAGCCGCTCCACTCTAAAGCATTGAAGGTCGTGTTGGTCGCGAAAGTCCTGTTCATCCCTCCTGGAATAAAATACCACATCGAGTCTAAACGAGTATCATTGATTTCTACGATAAAAGCGGGCGGATTTTTTCCAAAGAGTTCATCTGGGACGGGCGAAATGAGGTTTATCGTGGGCTCTAAGGTGTCTTTAATCACGGACACTTCATCTTGACCGAGGTATCCCTTGGAATCATTGGCGAAAAATCTAATCAAAACCGAACCATCGATGCATTCATTCCACGCAGTTTGATTGATGGTTCCAGTACCTTTCGTTCCATTAAAAGTGTAATTCGCAGACCACGCACCTCCGCTAAAAAGCGAATACCAGGACGCATTGAGGTTTTGCTCGGTAATGGACACGCTAAAATTCGGAGCCTTGAGACTAAAAATATCGTCAACATTTGGAGTACCCACATTTATTATAGGAATCGCATCTTCTCCATCATCCCATATTGGAAATCGATCATCGTTTGATGTCCCTGGAACGTCATAATCAGTATCTCCAAGCCCATTGTCATCAAGATCCACTCCTCCTTTTAAACCATAATCGTCCCAATAATTACCCAAGGATCCATTATCCCATTGATTATTCGCACCTGAATCTTGGGCATTAATGGTGTTTCCAATAAAATAATTATAGTAAATGATGCTATTATCCGAATTCGAAATCAAGCGGATTCCTGTCTTATTATTATTCATTATTGTATTATTGAAAATGGTCAGATTTGATGAGAACTCTGCTAATATACCATGTTCCAGATTATTATAGATTTTATTTTGATATATCGAGTCTAAAGATGGTTTAGAGACGCCTGGTTTCATTACGTGTATTCCATGTAGAGTATTATTATAAATATTATTCCCTACAATAGTATTGTTTTTTGTATCAGAAAGATATATTCCATTATCGCAAAAAGAGATATTATTTGATTTAATCGTATTATTACCTCCAAACATTACTTCAATGCCAACATTTTTAATATTAGATACATTAGTGTTTAAAATTGTATTATTACTTCCAACGAAACTTATACCAATATTAGAATAGAGAACTGTTGAATTCATTATAGTATTATTTTTACCGAAACTATCACCTATTCCACCTGCGGTATTATTCAAGGATGTAAAATTTAAGATAATCATGTTAGTACAGTTATAGGTCATTATACCTAAAGTAGCAAAAGATATGATAACGTTAGGTAAAAAAACGCTTGAACAATTATATAGAAGTATTCCACCTGGATTAGTAAAATTTAACCCTGTTAAATACTCTTGAGTCTTATAATAGTAAAAAGGTTTTCCATTAACTAGATTTGAGGTCTCAATAAAGGTTGATGTGAAATGGCTATCAATGTGAGGGAAATTATTAACTAATTCAATCCCATTTTTTTCCATGATGTTTTCAGACAAATAAGTATCATTATTATCCTGTAAGACTATGCCCCTTACATTTCTTTTAATGGTATTTTTAGTAACATTGGTGAATTCACAATTTAAGATTTTTATCCCCTCACCATAACCTTGAGGATCATTGATACTATTATTTGAGATTATAGTTCCTTTTCCAGAATGAATGTAAATTCCAATCGTAATATAAAATCCTCCATTATTTAATGCACTATTATTAATGATCGTGTTGTTATTGCTATTCTGAATATAAATTGCATAAGTGTATAATGCATTATCTTCATTTTTATTGTTCGATATATTATTTTGAATAATCGAGTTATTGTGGCTATTATAAAGATTAATCAAGTATAATTCGCTCATCCATCCACTAATAATGTTATTACTTGCGTCATTTTGCTTCAAGGTATTATTATTGCTATCCAATAGATATATTCCCCTGAAAGTACCCTTTGTTGCGCTATTATTATTATAATTTATCTTATTGTATTGAAGAGTGACATTATTACAAGATTCCAAATAAATCCCATGCTCTGTATTGTTCTTACAGGTATTGTTCAAGAGCATGCCATTAGTCGTGTTATAGAGCTTGATTGCCGTTGTGGCATTAAATACCGTGCAATTTCTAATGACGAAATATGACTTGTTTGAATTGATGACCTCGATGGTATTTCCCGAACCGCCTCCATCAATCGTGACATTTTCGATCACATAGGGATCCTCCCAGGTGCCTGCGCCACTGCACCAATCATTGGTTGAATTAATGGTTGCCCAATCGCTAACACCAATGTCCGTGTCGTTTACGAATATTAGAGTGCTTGTCAAGTTCCAATAGCCAGAATCCTTGAGATAAACAATGTTAATTGAACCTTCCATGAAAGTTTTACCATTTTCATCATTTTTTGCGCCTAAATCCGGGCTAAAGGATGTTATAGTGCTTAACATTAAAAAGAATGCTAAGAGAACGATTTTGTTGGCTAATTTCTTGTTCATTGGGATTTCATCTCATTACATTTGAGTCCATTGTTTTGATTACATTTTATTTTTATTTCTATAAAAAGCTTGGCATAAAAACTCCGAGAAAAGGTGTTTCGAAAGTGTATGCCATTATTGTAACACATATAAACTTATCACTATTAACAAGTAAATGAACCATCCCTCTTTCCTCCCCCACATATCATTACATCCTTCTCATTAAACGTGACTATTTCTTGCTCTTTGAGAATCTTGATTTTTTCAATGTTGGACTTGGGAATGACGAGATTAACGTAATTCTCGATATATATAAAATGATTGGTAGAGGAATAAAGCTGCTCTTCCCTAATATGACCGAGACGCTTGCATCTCTCATGAGTCCGAGGATTAATGAAGAACACTTCACATTTCAACTCATGGTGGGACATATCTCAAGCCTCCGAGGATCGATTTTGATGGGGATTTCTTCGCCTTTCACGCTGCCATTCCATCAGAAGGTTTCGCTTCTTCCTGAGATTTCTTTCCCGAGCAATATCATCCCTGATGGAAAAATCTCTATATTCCCACCAACGATTTTTCTTGACGTACTGCATTTAAGTATCATCCATTTTAATTTTTTATTAAATATTTTCTATTTTAACTAAACGATATTTTATTTATATAAAAAGAAAAAAGTTCAAAAGGAGAATTCTATACCCTTTTAAATGCTATTTAAATTCATACTTCTTAATAACGTATTAAATCTTAACTTTTATCAATAATTTGATGAATTGATTTATTTTTGATTAGTAATTTTCCAATCTTCATATTCCTTTAATAATAGACCTTTTGTAGTTAAATTATAAATATTTTTTTCTTTAAATTTAAACTCATCATTAATCAATCGAATACCATAGTCCTCAAATGTACCCAAATCTTTACAAATCTTATTTACTGTATTATAATGTAAAATGAAAGGAGAAATTCTCTTGGTTTTACCAATTTCATTTGCAAACATAGACCCGTTTTCTCTATTATAGAACTCTTCATCTTTAAATTTAAATAATGTATGTAATACGATTTTGTCATTTTTATCCAAATTTGATAAGATTTTCTCAAATTCATCAATAAAGGGTCTAAATTTCTCAGGTGGAGCTGATAAAAGGATTTTTTCAGGCGTAATTTTTCTTTTCCTAATGATACGCGAGGATTTTTCTTTACATTCATCAGTTAAGTTACATTCAAAATTTAAATAAACTTTTAAATTTCTTTCTTCAGTTATGTCCCAACGATGACCGCAATTTTCACATTCAAAAAATTCTTGATCTTCAATAATTTTTAATAAATCCCTAGTTATATGATATGTCCCAGGATTATCTCTCCAATAGTCTGTATCTTTTTTTAAATTAAAAGGAATATCATTATATTCACAAGCGCCATAATACATACAATAGAATCCTTGTTTTCTTGTTTTTGACAGTTCATGTTTGTATATTTTATAAGGGACTTTTCCAGCTCTGCTATCGATTTTAAATAAAAATCCCATCATCTCTAATCTAGTTAACAAATAAAATTCCTTTTCTATTACCTCCTCATCTATTATTAAGAAACCACTTGGTTTTTTATAAGATTTAAGATTTTTTTGAAATTTAATTAGAAAATTCCATAATGCTCTATCTGATTCAATTAATCTTTCGTCAAAATAAGATTTTAATTCAAAATAATTATAAAGTATACTAGATTTATGTAGATCCTTTGATGCATCTCTTATTTCAGAAATCTTTATTTTTGATCGATTTTTTAGAGATTTCTTACACTGAGTATAATTTAAGATTTCCCCTATAAATCTAGGTATATTCATTGTCATATAGTACAAATGTATGTAAAATTGTGGGTATGAAACATCAAAAAGCAAATCGATATCATCTAATACTTTAAATATTTTTGGTAGCTCTAAATTTAATCTCTTGAATAATAATTTCCTTAATAATTGTATTGATTTATTTAATCTCTCTTTATAGGGAAAATCTTTATACATTTTAAACCAGTCTAACTCTAGGATCTCACAATCGTGAAGAAGTTGTAAATATCCGTGATAATATAAATAGGGATAACAAGCAATACAAAAATAAACATATTGATTTTGAGCACTTCGGTATAAGGGTTCAACAAGACTATCAATTATGATTTTTTGATTTATAAGTGATACTTCCGAAAATTCATCAATTAATAATAAGAAATAATTTACAGGAAATTCTTCTAAATCTCTTAATTTTTTAATTGTATTTAAAAAAATCGTTGAGTCAAAAAGGTTTTTCCATTTCTCGTCATCTTTTTGAACTTCTCTTGTTTCGAGAGAAAATATTTTTAAATCGACCTTCTGGAGATGATTTTTTATAAGTAAGAAAAATTTTTTTATTTTATCTGTTTTTTTCAATGGTACAATAGATCTTCCATGAATTATGTCGTAAGTACCTTGTTCAACAATTTTTTGGATTTTAACATAAATTTTCTCATCAATTTTACCAAAATTATATAATTCTTCATATGAATCGTTAAAATGGTTTAAAATCTCAATTAAAATTAGTTTTAAAAGTCTATCTACCTCTTCAAAATCATCCTTTATTCCTTTTAATTTTTTAATAGCATTTTCATATGCTGACTTAATATCAATATAGACAGATAAAATCTTACCATCCGATAAAAATTTTGAATCTTTTCCTCCAGTAAAAGATTCTAAACATTCAATTCTTACGCGAGTGAGAATGGTTGTTTTCCCAGTTCCGCGTCGTCCTACTAAGAAAATAACTTTATTTCGATCTTTTGTTAAAAAAATTTGTTTAATAAGTGGATTATCTGGATTGGGATCAGTGAAAATTGATTTTTGATACTTCATCTCTTTGTATCCGCTTAATATTTTATATCTAGAAATCTTAGAAAAAATATCTACAACTTGATCTAATTCATTAGCCGTTAAATCAATCTTTGACAATTTTAACACCTAAAATTAATCTGCTATAATAAAGCAAATAATATAGTAATTTATAAACAATTGTTATTATTAATTGTTATCTTCTTGATGATATTAATAAACTTACCTAAATTAGAAAAGGATTTCTTTATGTGGAATGCAAATGACTTTAGAATAATTATTAATAAAATTACATCTAAGAATGAGATTATAAACGCAGAAACAAAATCCCGACCCACAGGTTGGCCTCTGCAGACAATAACGATTACTATTTCAGATGAGAATTTAATAACTAAAGAGAAAATCCACCATGCTATAATAACTTCTCTTAGGGAGATAAAGCAAAATTGGTTAAATAATAATTGTTCGGAAATTTTTAAAGATCCTGAAGAAGAATTAATGAAAAAAAGTTGTCAAGCATTTCTCTATGTTCAAAACTATTCCGCAGATCTATGGATTCAAGACCATTTACCATCTCAAGTATTAATAGATCATTCTAATGATATGAAAACTGAAAAACAACATCAACGTCTTGAACAAAAATTAAATCAATATAATGATACTAAATTCATTGTCAAATTTAAAAGCTTAAAAAGAGGAGATTTCGGACTATTTTCAGTTAGTAGAACATCAATTTCTTGATGAATATGGTATAGATTATTCGGATTTAGATAATATTGAAAATTTACCAATTATGATTGAAATGTTAAATGATATAATTATTCAAAATGAAAATCTAAGGATGGTAGGATATTCGAGTGATATACGTAAAAGGCATCTTAAGGAAATATATGACTTCTTTTCAAATAAATAGGAAGAAAAAGTATAACCCTATCAATCATTATGATAATGACCAGTATTTGCTAGCATTTAACAATTCATTCTCATTTGTTTTTAAATTCATCTAAAAATGGTTGCTCA
>JAEOTJ010000213.1 GCA_016839905.1 Promethearchaeota archaeon
ATAAATATACGGTAGCTCTAACGACGTCAATTAACTTTTACGACCACACGGCTCATAATTATTTACATGCTATTTGCGATGATCTTGGAATGAAATATGTGGGAAATTATTCGGCAGAAATGAATGACTTGTTATTACCAGAAAAAAGAGAAAATCTGATACTTTTCGCTGAAATTTTTTTTGATGCAATTAAGAATAACATTACCACCTCAAGGCATTTTTCTACTCTAAAATATAGAGAATTTAGCTATGCTCCAGGAGATATTAAAGAGAAAATTGATACTAAAGGTAAAAAAATTCTCGTTATAACGGATTCCGTGGACGAGCAGACAAATCTTGGGAAGATGATAAAGATATTTCAAGCAATATTTTCAAGTAATATTGATGTCATTAATATTCATGATGTTGATATTAAAGGGGGCTGTTTGGGGTGCATACAATGTGGATATGATAATCAATGCATATATAAATACAAGGATGGATTTATGGAATTTTGGAATGAGAAAATAATCAAATCAGATATAATTATTTTTGCTGGAAATATAAAAGATAGATACTTAAGTTCTAGATGGAAAATGGTTTTTGACAGGAGTTTTTTTAATGGTCATGTTCCGACACTTATAGAAAAACAAATGGGATTCATCATTTCAGGACCATTAACTCACATATCGAATCTAAGACAAATATTGCTAACTTATGTAGAGTCTCAAGGGTCGAATTGCGTGGATATAATTACTGACGAATTTGGAGATTCTGCTCAAATCGATGCTTTAATTCAAAATTTCGCGAATCAATTAATAAGGCTTTCAAATTCTAATTACATCCCCCCTCCAACATTTCGTAGTATTGGTGGAAAAAAACTCTTTAGAGATGCCATTTATGGGATGATGCGTTTTGTATTTAGGGCAGATGATAGGTACTATGAAGAAGTTGGCCTTTACAAAACTTTTCCTCATAATGATAAAACAGCAGCAAGAATGAACAAGACCTTGATACCCCTAATTGATAATGATGAGGTCTTCAGGAAGAATTTTTATTCTAGAGTAAAAGAAGAAATGGTAAAGCCGTTAAAGAATATAGTTGCTAATAAATAATTAAGCTGTATTTTAAATATTTGAATTATTTTAATTATTTCAAGAATAATTATTCTGATTTAACAAATTAATAAATAATGCGTTTTGAAAAATCAAGATTTAGATATTATGAACGAGATATGCTGGATTCTATAGAAGATCCTGAAAATGAAAGGGAGTTCATCTTTCGCAAATGTCCTATATGCGAAGAGGTTTTATCGTATTCTGATTTTATTCGAGAAAATTATAATAAGAATGTTGATTTAAGTAAAAATGGGGCATGGTATGACAAAAGGCTTGCGATTCCTTGCTGTAAATGTTTAGCGATCATTGATAAACTTCAAAAAGCTAAAGATATCGAATATTTTTATAATTCTATCAATAATTATTACCATTTTAGAATAATAAGTAATTCGATGTTTGAAGAGCCTTATATAATAACTGTCTTTAAGAAAGAAATTGTAAAAAATTTATATAAATATGGAATAATTGATTGGAAAATAAAAAAAAGTGATAACTAAATGGTAAAATATTTAAAATTTAATTTCTTATTTTCTCTTGACAAATGAAACTGTTGGGCTGACGGTGGGCTTGACTATAGTTCATGATCTTATTCAAGTTTGGCTGAAAGTTTATGTTAATAAAATTAACCTTAGATTCTCTATGTTGAAACTTGCACTTACAATTGGGGAAGTCTCCTACCTAATATATTAATAAAAAAGATTTCGGTATTTGAGCTTTTCTTCCCCCCCAATATTTGAATTTTTATATACTATTTTATTTAAGGAATTTAAAAAGGAAGATATAGAAAGATTGATAATGGCAAAAGAAACTCGAGAAGAAAAAGGCATAACTATTAATAAGAAAATATTAAATAAAGGCGAGTCTAGTATTAAAGCTGTTAAAAAAGAATTTGATTATCGATTGATAAAGAATTATAAGACTTTCGAATTTATTAATAAATTATGGGAAATTTTAAGCTCAAAATATGAAGCAAAAAAACATGCGGCAATTGATCTTGGATTAGGAAATTATTTCTTTTCTGATATTAAAAAAAATATTTATAAAAACGTAATTGAAAATAAAAGAGACTATGTTATTACACCTTTGTATTTAGATACAATAGAATTTAATTGTGCTTATATAAATCTGATAAAATGTTAAGTTATTTGTAAATTATTTTTCTTTTCGATAGATTCCTAATCTTCCTTATGTGAGATGTATAATTTGTATCTTTTTAATTTCTTCTACAAAAAATATAACATTTAATCATAAATCTTAAAAAAAAAAGAATTTCAGCTTTATTTAATTTGATTGACGAATATCGAATCTGGGTTTATAACCTTAAACTCTTCAAAAATAAGAGAGTAACTATAGGAATGCTAAGATACCGACCTCATCGTTATGGTTTTGGAAATTTCGATAATGATGTTCTAATGAAAATGTGGGTCATAAGAGAACTACAAGCCGCTTATACAATGCCTAAAGAAAGAATTGCGTTTAAGAGAATGATGAAAGATTTTTTTGGCTCTGAAGTATCATATAAACGCTTTTATCAAGATGAAATAACTGCTGAATCAGAAAGATCTCGACAGATCACAATCTCAACGACTTTATCGTTAATCGTTTTAGTTAACTTGTCAGCTTTTGTCATAGACAAGCCTAGGGCCCTTAGAGCCTTGTATGATTACGGTGATTTTGTATATGGTTTTCGGTTGAGAAAGCCAACTTGTCAACTTGCATTAATGCTTTTTATCGTGTTCACAAAGGAACCTTCTTTAGTAGGCTTTTATGGTCCTGTTCCTTCTTTTAGAATAATTGCTTTGTGGATTCAAGAAGCCACAGGGATTTCTTTTGGAGTAGACCTTATTCCCAAAGATATACGTGAAAACAGAATCATTACAAAGGAAAAGATAGATCTAATCATATATACAATTGAAAAAAAGATATCGGATATTAGAGTCAAGAAATATGCAATTGCTTATTTAAATTATTACAAGAATAGATACTCCGCTACATCTTCTATTCGTCTAATAAGAAAATGTATTATTAGGGATGATTTTATGAAAAATTTAAGTCCTTTTGTCAGGCTTTCTAAGTATATATCTCAAATTAAGAATAATGAGGGAAAAATCCCCGAATTTCTTTTAAGCGAAGAAAGGTGTGAGAAGGCTATTAGGGTCTCAAGTTTTAATAAGAGAATAACATTCATTGATTCTAAGATTAAAATTAACTTTATTAAAGAGTTACTAAAGTCATATGTCAAGATATTTAAACCTGCTGAAGCCACTGGGGCCTTAAAATTTATAAATGAACTTATTAGATTATCTCACCAAAGACATTATAGAAAAGAGCATATACTAACTCATAGGTCTCCTTCACATGAAGCAGTTCTACCTAACATAACTTATAAAAATAGTTGGGTTATTGGCTCTGAAATACCTGTTTATCTTGACTCTATTGAAAACAAAGAATTATTTGGTCATATTGATTTATTATTAATTATAGATAAAACGCTATATGTATGTGATTATAAACCAGATGAACGTCCACTTTCTCTATATAGACCTTCAACGTCATTTATCAATTCCATTCCACAAGTTGTTTCCTATGCTCTAATTCTTAAGAAAAACTATAAGATTGAAAATATATTATGCATAACTTTTAACAAAAAGGGAGCATGGCTCTATGAACCACAATCAATTCTAAGAAAAATTAGTTATTTCGTAAAAAAGCATAAAAAGGATATAGAGTTACCTTGGGCTAAGGAAGAACTAGCCCTTTAATCAGATTTGCAACTGCTCCTAATCATTTTATTAATTTTTACCCATAAATAATATATATTCCAAATGATAGAATAAGAATTGTTGAGTTTAGTTAATTTTAAGATTTTTCTTTTTTCATTTTATTGATATACTAAAGATTAAATATTTTTACTCATATTATAGCTTGAACGAGTGAGATTTGAGACTGACGATGCGCATGACGCGTTGAGGAACCTCACCCCTCTTATCCAAGTGAGGAGTAGCATAAACTATTATAGTGAGAACTATACTTTATCGATTGAAACGGCACCGCCTTCTTGCATATATTAATGATTTGGGTATAAGCCAAAGAAATTGCGGAAAGGAATGGTTGGGACGAGGTAAAGCCTCAGAGCAAGGCCAAATGAAAGCAATGAGCTACTTGGAACGAGCTTTAGGTAGGCCGCATAGTTGGATGTCTCAGGTATTTCTGGTGACGGAAATATCACAGAAGGGTGGGTATTGATCTCAACCGTTCACATTTATTGTATTAACAACTCAATAAATTTTTTTTAAAATTACTTAATTAACGAATATAATCATTGGTGAAAAGGGATTTCTGAAAGAGCGGATGATGGAATCAAGGAATATATTCCTTTAAATATCAAGTTAAATTATTCAGGAGGAAAATTTGCTTTTGATTTGTTAGCCATGTTTATTTCAGTTAGTGTTACCTTTTTTTATGTCGAAAAAATGGATGCAAATGCCGACTTAATGGCTATTGCTTGGCTATTATATGCCATATGGAGTGTAATTAATAATCTAATAATTGCTCATTACATTGATAATACAAGATCCAAAATGGGAAGGAGGATACCATACATTAGATATGGTTCAGTCTTTTATGGAGTGCTATTTATTATTTGTTGGTTTCCTTTTGCCAATAGGGGAGATGAAATAGGTCTTTTTATTAATTTTCTGATTGTTATTTTTTTATATGATATAATGAATTCCATTATTGGAACATGTTTTTTTTCCTTACCTAATGAAATTGCCCTGACTGCAGAAGGACGGGCATCCCTCTCTCTTTACGGTATGATTTTTAACCTATTTAGCATGGGAATTGCAATGGGAATTCCTTTTATATTATTAACACGTCAGGTAGGTTTAAATCCCTTTTTTCACCCTACAATCATAATAATAGGTATTAGTAGCATTATCATTTTATTTTTAACATCATTTGGTATAAAAGAAAATAAATTCGCTCAAATGCAACCTAAACAAGAATTTATTAAAGGTCTCAAGTTAACATTTAAGAATAAACCCTTCTGGATATTCATGTTTCCAGCTTTTTGTATCTCTTTATTATTGCCTATAATAATAACTGGAATCTTATATTACATTGAATATGTCATAGTAGGTCAGTCATACTATTATTTCAGTCTTGCGTTTATAGTGGCAATGCTCTTTGGATTAATCTTTTTTTTCTGGAAGATCCCTACTTTGGGCGTTAAAAAAATGATGAGATATAATTTCTTCATAATATCTATAGGTTTCGCTTTATTACTCTTTTTAGGATTAAATGCAATTTTAGCAGCAATACCTTTCGCTATCATTGGTTTTTGCCTTTCTGGAACAATGATTGCTTTTCCTGTAATCATAGGAGATGTTATTGATAATGATGAACTTATAACGGGGATGAGAAGAGAAGCAATATATGGTGGAATCATGGCTATTGTTATAAAACCTGCATATTCCATCGCAAATGGATTATTTTTATTAACAAAGAAAGAATTTGGTATATTATTTGCCATGTGCGTCATTCCTGCTATATGCCTCATAGCCAGTGCAATAATAATGAAATGGTATCCTTTAGATGGACCAAAATGGAGTGAAAAAAAAAAATATTTAATAGAACTTCATGAAAAGAAAGAAAGTGAATATATACAAAAACTGGCACAAGAAAAGAAAATAAGAATAAAGAAATGATTTTTTTTTTCAATTCATTAAATAACTCAATATTTTGAATGAAAAACTTTAAAATAAGATCGATTATTTCACTAAAATCCTAAAAAAATAACCATACTATCTTAATATATCATTTTGATACATAAATGATAATTATAACAATAATTATATATATGATAATCCAACTAATGATATTTAAAGTAAATAATTTATATAGATGAATATATTTTAATTTTCCTACTCAAAATCTTTACTTAGAAAATATAAGAGGTAATAAAAGTGTATAAGAAAAAAAGCTTTAGTTTATTATTATTATTGATTTTAAATGTTTTCGTTCTAATCGCAATGGTCATCCCTTCTACGCAAGAAATAAGGAATGATTTCAACTATGATGATACTAAGGAGGGATCTGAGCAAGTAATGAATGAACCTAAATCATCTGCAGGGCTAACATATAGAAGTAAATCTCAAACTTCCAGTTCATCAGATACAACTTCGCTTAGTGTTTCTCATACAACTCCCACGGGATATGATAGACTTCTAGTCGTCATTGTAGGTATTGATGGGGGCTGTTCCGTTAGTAATGTTAGATATGGTGGAGTGTATTTAACCCGTGCTAGACGTGTTAGTGGTGGTCAAGCTTGCGTTGAGTTGTGGTATTTAATAAATCCCTCTACCGGATCAGCTCAGGTGACTACTAGTTTTACACAGAGCGATTCTAGCTACATGGTGGCAATGTCTTATGAAGGAGTAGATCAAGTCAATCCATTGGGGAACCATGCAGGAAATTCTGGTGATAGTTACACTGCCTCTGTTTCTATTACAACGACCTCACCTGAGTCCACAATTATTGGAGGTGTGACATTCGGTGATGGGGATTGTGAACCATTTACTCCGGGTAGTGGAATAACTGAACGATACGATTTTGCCACGGGATCTGCTGCAAGTGATCTTGGTTGTTGGGGGGGCGATAGATATGCACTGACAACACAACAATATACTATGAGTACGACGGGACAGGATAATAAAGATTGGGCGATTGTTGCAGTGGAATTTAAATATCTTGATTTAAATCCGCCAACATCTTCAAACTTACAAGATAATTCCCCAATTGAATTGAGTAATACAGTATTAATTACAGTTGATGTCAATGATCCTTCTGGAGTTAATCAGGTATTAATTGAATTTGGAGGCTCTAATCATTCAATGGTAAACATCGGCGGAGATACTTGGGAATATGATTCCTGGACGCCATCGAGCACGGGTACGCATCCCTTTACGATATGGATGGAAGATAATTGCGGCAATTGGGGGTCTACTAGCGGTTCAATAGAAGTATTTACTTTAGCACCTGTTATTGATATCAACCAACCAAGTACAGATGATCTATTTAAAAATGATCCTCCCGATTATTCTATTGACCTTTTTGGAGCTAATCTCAATGAATTATGGTATGATCTGAATGATGGTAGCAATATTATGATAGACAGTACTGCTAGTGAGCAAACTTATAGTGATACAATCAGCTCATCTGAATGGAATTCTCAACCTGAGGGATTGGTAACAATTAATTTTTATGCTGATAATATAGAAGCAGATGAGACAAAAGAAAGTGTAACGGTTATTAAAGACACTATTCCCCCTGGATTAACAATTAATTCACCTATAGAAGACCAAGTATTTAAGGATGAACCACTCTTTTCACTTACTATTAATGATGCTAATCCAGATATTATGAGATATAATCTTAATGGTGGTAATAACTTAACATTCACGGAAATTGGTACGGAAATTAATGGTTATATCGATAACAATGAATGGAAAATCCCATCAGATGGAGATGTTATTATTACATTTTATGTAATCGACGCAGGTGGAAATGAAGGATCTGACCAGGTCACTGTTACAAAGGACACTGAAGGTCCTACAATTGATATTATTAATCCCAAACCTGGATCATCACATGCGGATCCCCCTGCATTTGAATTAGATATTAAAGATTACTACTCTACAATAGAAAAAGTATACTTTACTTTAAACGATGGTGGTAGGCATGAATGTGGACATTCAGGAACGCTTGAAGAAAAAGTTTGGAACACAATGTACCGAGGTTTAATAAACCTCACTTTTTATGCAGAAGATGGTTTTGGTAATGTAAATTCTAAATCTGTAATGATTAATAAAAGTTCAGAAGCAAATATATTACCTACCGAAGAAAATCCAGATTCGGAGATATTTACTCTTATGGGTCCGATTGTTCTTTTTGTAATTATTGGTTCAGTAGCTCTGGCTTCTGTTTTTGCAGTTGTATCAGTTATAAAAGGTAAAAAGTTAAAAGCAAATGCTTTTGTTCCAAAAAAGAAGAATATTGGGGGTTATCAATATCCTTCGCCAATGCCAGGAGCTCCTTCAGGTGGTTATCAACATCGAGGTTCTTTTGTTTCTCCAGGTCGAAGCCAAATGGAACAATATAGACCTTCACAATACCTTAGTTCACGAGTACTTTATGCTCATCAAGCCCAGCCACTTAAAGCACCATCATATAAGGCACCACCCCCTCAAGCTCAGCCATCTCAAACACCATCATATAGGGCACCAACCCCTCAAGCTCAGCCATCTCAAGCACCATCATATAGGGCACCACCCCCTCAAGCTCAGCCATCTCAAGCACCATCATATAGGGCACCACCCCCTCAAGCTCAGCCATCTCAAGCACCATCATATA
>JAEOTJ010000214.1 GCA_016839905.1 Promethearchaeota archaeon
AAAACCCTTGAAAACGATCGTATTTACATTCAAACCGTTCTAAGCGACTATGAGTAAAAACTTAAATTTCATGATCACCTAAAAGGTGTTATACCCGATTTTATCATTTATTTATTTTTTTTTTCTCTTGAACTTTTGTACTAATATAGAACTCAGACGATCTCTTAAGCCTTCTCGCTTTTTGATAGATATAACTGAAATAAATGCTCCTGCACCTCCAATTACAATAAATGCTCCAATAATTATCATGCCAGGAATTGGATCGCCAGGCGCAATATCAACATCATCAGTTATTGTAATTTCTTGTTGATCTCCAACCCAATTGTCATCATTATCTATTACAGTAACCTCAATAATATGCCTCCCCTCAGCAGCAGGAACATCAACTTGGTATGATTTAGATTGAATTCCTCCAAGCTGATCTTCTTCAATAATAGTAATTCCATCAACTTCTATGATTACAGAATCGAGACCAGCACCACTATCGGCAACTTGGACATTCCAGACACCAGAATCATCTATATTATATCCACCATCATAAATAATTGCTACATTTGGAGCTTCTATATCGTCGTCAATAATAGTTATAATGGATTCAGCAGAACTTTCTAGCCAATCATCTCCCTCGGGATGGTCAAGATCAATGTCATTATCTCTCGCAGTTATTGTTATAACATATTCACCAGGAAGATTGGGAAGTAGATAAGAATCTGAAATACTATCAGAAACGCCATAAGAAGCAATTTCCACGCCATTTAGAAGAACCATTGCCTCTGATATACCACTCATGTCTGAAATCTGCCATTCAATAGGAATGCCTCCAACTGCCTGGCTATCATATATTTCCATGGAAGCAGGTGTCAATATTATTTCTGGAGCTTCTTTATCATCATCCACATACGGTTCAGGCTCCATTTTTTCCTTAAGAAATAATAAAACGCGATTACATTTGAGTCGGAATAATTCTTGTAAGGCAGGAGATTGAATCCATGGATCTTCATAGATACCATCATCCCAAGGTTCTTCATTTTCATCCGTCTCTAGACCTGTTAATTTTGGTTTAATATCATAAAGTAATAAATCATAGGCTTCTTCATATTTCTCTGATTTGATAAGTAGGAATAAATTTTTTACTTTTATTATCATTGAAAGTCTTCTACACCAACTTGATTTGACCCAAGAACCATCTGAACAGTTCCGAATTTTATCTCTTAAGTGATTTCCATCACCACATTGAATCCCTAAATCATCATCAATATTATCAGGAACATATTCCTTAACATAGGTTATTTCATAAGAACTGCTTGTTACGAGAAAAGGAGTATCCACGAGTGAAAACAACAGGAAGATAACAAATGCTGATAATATTACAATCCTCTTACCCTTCAAATATTTCACCTATTAAAAATATTCTTAATAAAAAATATTCAACCATAAAAGGTTGCATCAACACTAAATATAAATTAATCCTTAAAAGATGGTAGTTCGTGATATAAGAACTTACATCTTTTTCGAGTATGAAAAATCTATAAATGATCATTTATAAAAATAAGAATTATAAAAAACAATAAAAAAGATCAAATTATTTAATAAAATTGAAAAAAAATAATTATAAATGAGAACGGTAAAATAAAAAGTGTTAGTTTTTATAAAATTTCAACCTATAGTTGAAATAATAAAGCTTCATTAAATTTTTTATATTTATTTCTATATAGAATTATTCATTGCAATGTAAGTTAAAAAAAGTAAATTAAATTTATCTCATCAATTCTTTTTTAAATACTCCTTTTGAAAATTTACATACAGGGCATTCCTCTGGAAGACCATCCCCATAATGAATGTATCCGCATATAAAACAGCGAAATACCTTTTTTAATCCTTTTGATTTGTCAATCTCATCCTAATATTCTGTCTTTTCTTTCCAATCCTCATCCACGAGCGCATAAGGCACATCCTCAATGGGAGGCATTATAGGTTCATACGCTCCTAATGCGTGTCGTGAGATGATAAGCTTCTGAATCTGTGTGGGTCCTTCATAAATGTGATAGAGCTTCGCATAATGAAATCTTTTCTCAATAGATAGCAATTTATTAAATTCGATTAAAAAAAAAAGGGTGATATATTAATAATAATGACAAAAAATAAAGGAATAAATCTATTATTCAGGTCTAAGACCTTTCTTTTTAAAATAAAACATAATTAAAACTCCTCCTAATGCTCCTGCAATAGCAATTGAAATCCCCATAATAATAATAGCAGGGACTCCATCATCATCGTCGTCATCATCTTCTTTGTCATCAATAACTTTATCCACGACTCCGGGATCAACCACAAGATCTAACTCATAATATTCATTAGTATCTCCTGTAGCGGAAATTGTCATATTTAATAGGACGGGATCAGATCTAGGGAATATGAGAATTGGATTTAAAGCCAATCTATAGATTCCAAATCCCAAATGTGTTATGCTCGAAGTTTAATCCCCTCTATTTCACCAAATTTGGGAAGATGCGCTTGAGATGGGCTTATTTTCCGAATTCAAGACTATAAATGTTAATTTAATTTTTTCAGCTAAATATTAAATATAACCAATGGTATTTTTCTTATAGTAGAGTTAATAAAACTGGTATTTTAAATTGACCAAGATTGTGAAAAAGTCTTTTAATGGACAAGAAATGGCTAATTTCTTAAAGAAAAAGTTAGAGAACATTTTCAAAGAAGTTAATATAGGATTTGCTTATTTAGGAGGTTCTTGGAGTACTAAAAGTAATTCTTGGTGGAGCGATATTGATATTTTTATTTCTGTTCCAAATTATTTTGAAATGAGTGCAAAAGCTCAATTAGAGTATATGATGGAGTTAAGTGTAAAGATGACTGAAGTAACAAATTTTGAAGAAATACAAATATCAATCTTTGAGAACTTGCCATTACACGTTCAATTTAATGCGATATATGATGGTATCTTAATATATGAAAGAAAACTGGGATTAAAAGCAAATTTTATTGAACATTTACTCCCCCGTTATTATGATCATATGATATGGTATAAGCAAGTACTTAAACGTTCAAAATACATATCATCAATGGAGAAGAATAAATGACTATTGATTTTGATAGAATTCGCGAGAAGTTTTTACATAGCAAAAAGTATTGGAATAAATTACATGGAATAATTATTAAAAGTTCTGAAGAACTTGAAAAAGACTTTGATTCTCAATTAATTGCAGAGAGAGTTTTTGAAGTATTAAGCCAAACACTTCTCGATATCTGTACTCATATCATTGCACAATCTGAAGAGAGTGCTCCTCAAAGTTATTCAGATTGCATGAAAAAGTTAGGGAAAATTGGTGTGATTAAGAATGAAACGAGCAAAAAATTAATATCCTTAATAAAAATGAGAAACATCATTATTCATCAATATGAGGATATTAATTATGGTTTATTATCGGAATGATTACAGGAGCTCCATAAAGATTTTCCTATCTTTGAGGAAGAGATTCTCGAATGGATGGAGAAAAGGGAAAAAATTAATAAGAATTGATGCTACACTAAAATCCATAGAACTTCTAAAGTAAAAATATTTCTTATATATTTATTATATGATATTTATCAGAATCTAAAAGGAATAAAAGGACGTCAATAATAATCAAAAAAAAGGAATTAATTTCTCGACCATACTTTTTTAAAGATTCCTTTAGGATATCGACAAACAGGACAAACTTCTGGAGGTTCATCTCCATAGTGTATGTGTCCACAGATGCGGCATCTCCAAGATTTTTTAACTCCCTTAGATTTAACAATATCATCCCAATATTCAGTTTTTTCTTTCCAATCCTCATCTAAAGGGGCGTAGGGAACATCCTCGATGGGAGGCATAACTGGTTCATAGACTCCTAATGCATGTCGTGAGATAATTAACTTCTGAATCTGGGTTGTTCCTTCATATATTTGATAAAGCTTCGCATCTCGGAAAAGCTTCTCTATAGGCATCATCTTGGTGTATCCATAACCACCGTAGCATTGTAGAGCATCATTAACTACTTCAAGAGCTATTTCTGTTGCGTAAAACTTGGTCATTGATGCCCAAAGCAAAGGATCCCTACCATTATCGGCATCCCAAGCAGCTCTCCATGTCATTAATCTGGCAGTCTCGACCTTCTGATACATTTCAGCAATTTTAAATTGTAAAGCTTGAAAATCTGCGAGTTTTTGTCCGAATGCTTTACGTTTTTTAACATAATGAATTGTCCATTCCATTGCAGAACGTGCTAGACCAACAGACATCGCACCAATTATGGGTCGAGTTCTTGCAAATGTTTTCATAGCTAATGGAAATCCTTTACCAGGCTCTGCTAATATGTCTCCAGCAGGAACTCTATAATCTTTAAGATCCACAACAGTCGTGTTTGAACATCGATGGCCCATCTTCTCGATATGTCTACCTGTTTCTACACCTTCAAGATCAGTTCTTATTAAAAAGCCACAGATCCCTTTATGTCTCGTTTTTGGGTCGACATTCGCAAATAACGAGATATATTTTGCGATTCCAGCATTAGTAATCCAATATTTTTTCCCATTAAGGATCCACTCATTTCCATCTTTCTCTGCCTTACACATCATACCTCCAACATCCGAGCCCATAACTGTTTCAGATGTAGCAAAAGAGATCAGACCAAAATTATTGATAAGGTCAGTACATATTTCTTCTTTTAAAGATTCATTTTCAGACATTAATAAAGGTTCCTCTCCAAGACCATTAGCAAATATACTAGTTGCCATTCCTGGTCCTGCAGCAGCAAATTCTTCGCAAACTAAAGCAGATTCTAATAAACCATATTCATTCCCACCATACTTCTTTGGGATGTCCAAGTTCATTAGACCTACTTTCCAAGCTTCTTTAATGATATGAATGGGTGTAATTCCTATATCATCATATTTATGTACAATCGGGAGAATTTTATTAAGAGCAAATTCTCGTGCTTTCATTTGGAGTTGATTTTGCCCTTCGGTTAAACTGAAATCCATTTTACTTACCTTTTAAACCTCTTAATTCATTTTTTCCACGAGTTTATCGATAATCTCTTTAAAGTTCAGATCTTCGGGTTTAGGAACAAATTGGATTTCAATAGACTCATCCATCACATCAATTCTCGTCGCTTTTAATTCTTCAATTATCGCCTTGACAGCCCCTTTACTCCATCCATAAGAGCCGAAAGCTAATCCAATCTTATTGATTGGTTTAAGTCCTTTCTGATATATGAGATATTGTCCAACAGAAGGGAATAATCCCATATTCAATGTAGGACTTCCTACTAAAACTGCCCTTGCTTTCATTACTTCAGTAATTACATCACTGTAATCTGATTGTGTTAGATTGAACCGCTTAACAGGAATATCTCTAAGTTCAATTTCTTGAGATAATGCTTTCGCAATTTTGGTAGTGCTTTCCCACATGGAATCATAAACGATTACAACGCTATTCTCATCAATCTCTCCGCTTGACCATTTGGTATAGGCTTTTATAATGTCGGAAATATATTTTCTCCAACAAACTCCGTGAGATGGACAAATGATATCAATGGGTAATGCCCCCACGGCAGGTAATGTCTTAGCTATTAATCTACATAAATGTAATAAGATATTTGCATAATATTTTTCAGCTTCCCACATTATTTCTGAAAGCCCATTCTCATCATCCCATCGTTTTGAAGAGGCAAAATGTTGTCCAAATGCATCATTGGAAAATAACACGTTCTTACCATTTTCATTCGTCATGAATGAAACCATCGAGTCTGGCCAATGAATCATCGGTATGGGAACAAATGTAAAGATTTTTCCATTTCCAATGTCTAATGTGTCGCCTTCCTTCACGCCTCTGATTCTTTTAAAAGTCTCATTTTCTACTTCCGTGTGGTAGTGTTGCTCCAAAATTTCCACTCCTTTAGTCGATGCTATAATCTCAGCATTCGGTAAATGTTCAAGAATGAGAGGAAAAGAACCTGAATGATCCGGTTCGACATGATTCACTATAAAATAATCGATTTCTTTCGGATCGCACACCGCTTTTATATTTTTTAAAAAATAATTAAAATAGGGGCGTTTCACAGTGTCGATTAACACGGTCTTTTCCCCACTTTTCACGATGTAAGCATTATAGGAGGAACCTTTATGCGTGCTATAGCCGTGAAAATTCCTAACCTCCCAATCGACATAGCCCACGTAATACACATCCTTCATAATTTCTGATTTAGTCATTTATTTTTCACCAAAATGTTTAAAACTTTTATAATTAAATATATTCTATAAATAGTTTTAAACCTTATTTCTATTTTTTATAAAAAAAAGTGAAAAGGAAAAAATAAAAGACTATTATATTTATAATGTCTGAAGAAAAAAAAGAGCAGGAAAAGTCTAAAGGACAAACAGCACAAGAAATTGCTGAAATCATGGCTGCAAATATGAAGGCAAACATGGAAGATCCAGAGTTTTGGGATAGACATGATAGAATCCGTGAAAAAGTCACGAAGAAGGTCTTGGAGGAGAGAAAACTTAGACGTCAGAAAGAAAAATTAGATTCTGAGTAGAAATTAGATAACTTAAAAAAGAAAAAAAATCTACTCTGACATGAATGTCAGCTTTCCACCTATACTTTTTTTAATTTTCGATCCTTTCTACCCACGAGCATGATACCTGGCCTCTTTGTGATCCTTTACAAGGTACTCGTGAAAAAAAAAGGTCTCTGGTGTTGTCGGCTAATCCTCGAGGGTAATACCCGTATAAAAAACTGAGCCGAATATGCCGGAATGCTCGTTTAAATATTGCTCATTAGAACGCACCTTATCGTGAGAGGCGTGAGGAGATGAGCGTTAGATGATAGTATTATAATTAGTCAAGTGAAAATAAAATGAATGAAAAAAGAGAATGTGGAAAAGAGGTAACACCCTACCAATTCGTATTCGACACGGGCATGGTTAGCCCAAATATAGAACTGGTCGGGCGTGTCGATCTCAATAAATTGACTTCGACAATATTAAGTAAATTATTATCGTTAAAAAAGGTTCCCGGTCGTTCTAAGCTTACCAGAAAGGCAAATAAACTAGAGGCTTTAGAAGGGATGATAACGTTAATGGATCTTGAACAAATTGATGGGAAGGTTTCCAAGATTGCTACTAAATCACCGATTTATAAGATTCAAAAATCAAGTGTTAAATCCGGTGAAGGCGTCAGGTTAAACGAGTTGGTTGGGGGCGTTGATGTTCATAAGAAGGTGTTAGCTGTGGCAGTTGCAAGTCCCGATGGAATTATAGCAGAACATGAGTTCTTAAATATTCACGATAGTATCAACGATCTTATCCAAGTATTGTTATATCATAAAGTTAGACATGTGGGCATGGAATCGACGGCAGAATATTGGCAAAAATTGGCGTGGAAACTCTCTGAAGCGGGTTTTGAAGTACTTGTGGCAAATCCACAGCAAACTAAGTCGACTCAAGGGAAAAAAACGGATAGATTAGATGCGAAGAGAATCGCCATAGCGTTAAGAGATGGACGGCTAAAATCGTCTGTGGTCTGTGCGCCGGACCAGTATGTAAGGCGAAAACTTAACCGCGATGCCATTAAAAAATCGCAACAAGGAGGAAATGCTATTAATCGGATGAAGATGATGTTTTCGATGTTTGATGCGGAAGAATGGATTGAAAAATTGCATGTCTCTATGAGGGGACGACGCATCTTGCTTCGATGTCTTGAATTGTACAATTTAGACCAAATTCTTGCAGTTTTAACGGATGAATACGCTAATGGGAAAGGCAGAATCCTCAATACTGATCGGCTTATTTCGAAAGCCAAGGAATTATTTGCGTTTCTCACCCGCATGGATATAGATGCGGGAAATCGTATTCGTTTTACACAACATCTGGATGAATATGTGTCTTGTCGCAACATGGCTGATAGCTTATACCTTGAAATCATAAGGTATGCTGCGCAAGACATTCATTTTAAAAAAAATCTCCAGTTGTTAGTGACCATTCCAGGCATTGATGTGAGAACTGCTCTCTCTATCTTAGTTGAGATCGCAGATATTAATTGTTTTGAGCAATCCAAATCGTTGGTCAAATGGACGGGATTGGCTCCTCGCGTGAACCAATCAGGCTATAAAAAGCGTCAATCTGGGCATATTTATAAAGGGGGAAACAAGTGGCTGCGTAAGACTATTTGGTATGCAGCTAGCTTAGATTATGCCCATTTGAAAGAAGACGAGGAGGGGCATCCTGTGGGAGCGTTCATTCGAATATTGATCAAATCCGGCAAGAAACTCTATAAAGTTGCCGTTACTGCGGGCGCAAGAAAATTAACCACATATATTTTCCATATTCTCACTCAACAAATTCCATTCGAAGAAATGTTCGAGCTTCAACACTCGGAATGGCACGAAAAGAATAGAGAGCGAAAACTGTCTTCTCTTAAAAGGATGTTAAAGCGAAGTACCACGGTCGAAATTCTCCCGATACTTGTGGATGAGTTAAGCCAAAAGACCATCGAATTAAATCACACAGAAACACTTATAGCAAAAGAAATAAGTAGTCTGTTAGGTGTGGGGTCTGTTTCATCTATTGATCCTCCTTGGTCGTAATAAATTATCTTTTAGTGGGTTATGAAATGAATAGGAGGTTATGGTTTATGTGATTATTAGGTTTTAAAACAATGGATGTGAGATTTAAGTTAAAAACGGATCGAAAATAAAAAAAAT
>JAEOTJ010000215.1 GCA_016839905.1 Promethearchaeota archaeon
ATGTTTTTCGATTCATCAATAAATAATTGATCATGGTCCTATTTCAACTTTTTGTTGGTTTTGTCGCCAATCTTGAAGTTGGAGCTCGGTGACTGAGATTAATTTGCTACCTCATAAAAAAAAATAAGAAATGAAGGAAAAAATTAAAATAATTATAACTATTAAAAAACATATAGAACTAATCCAATCCCTCGATAAAAATGTATCTCCTCTTTCATAAAGGAAAGATACAGACTGACTTGTTATAATAAAAAACAGCGAGTTAAACCATATTTTCCTGTAAGCTCAAATAAATAGGCTTGTTTATCAGTGAATTTAATTTTATTTTGTTTTCGTCTAAAATTTAACATAATTTTAATCAAAAATACGATTAAAATATAAAATAATAGAAGAAAGAAAACTGAAAACAGAAAATAATATTGATACATATTTTAGGTAAGCGTCAGCTTTTTTTAATTTTTTATTCTTTAGGGATTTTTGAATGAATTTTATTTATTTTCACATAATATTTAAAAAACCATAAAATAAAGGGCAATTCATTATCCTCGTGTTGATCTGCTTTTTCTAACGCATTATAATATCGGTCTCTAATCTTAGGATCAATATCAAACATGGGCCACCCATTTTTATGTAAAATGTAATTAGTCATTAAACGAGTAATGCGTCCATTCCCATCTCCAAACGGATGAATAGCAATAAAACGATAATGCATTACGGCAGCAACAAATACGGGATGATATTCTTCTTTATTTTCGTGATACCACTCAAAAAGACGTTCCAAAAGTATGTCTATTTCAATCTTGTACATGGGAGGCTCGTAATTACTTGCTTTTATGGAGACTGGATAATTTCTTATGATTCCTGCTTCATCATGTTTTGTTAAATGAAAAAATTCTTTATGCCATCTACATATTAAATCTATTGATAAATCTTCGGTACTTTTAATCATTTTCTCATATATCATCATGTGACTTTTTGTTTCGATGGCATCATCGACAGGTTTATTACGTGGAATGATCCCGTTATCTATTACTGCTGCAACTTCACGCAAGGTTAATTTTGAACCTTCAATTTTATTTGAATGATGAGTAAATTTAATACCAAAGTTTCTTAAATCTTTCATAAAAATTTCTAATGGTGTTTTGTTAATCACATCCCTATAATTCTCGAAAATTTCCTCTAAAATAGGAAAATATCTTTCACGCACGATTTCATGAGAGAATTTTTCCCAATGCTTAACTAAAGCATCAAATTCAGGGATTTTCTCTCCTAAATATCTCTCTTTTTTTAAAATTCTTTTACCCCTTCTATATGAATATGATAAATAATGATATTCTTTACCATTTACTTCACGTTTTATAATTGTTGCCATTTTACCTTCACCATTTACTTTTTCTCAATATTTAATTATCTCTACATTTATTTATATTTATATGTTTTTACCCATAATTGTAGAGATAATCTTGCTATACTTTTTATTCTTCTAATTTACCTTAAAATACTAAAATATATGACTTCATAATTTTTATTACTTTAAAAAGGTAATAAGAAAGCCATTAATTAATGTAATTAAAGAAAAAAGGGAGGAGGTAGTAAAAGATGGAGCAATTGAGACCGTAGTTGAAAATAGATTTGATATCTTTGGTATTAGTCAAGAGTATGCTTTCTGAATTTCTACTATTTTAATTTCTTTAGGAGAAGGAAGCAGATCTTAGTCTAATCAAAGCTTCATTTTTGTTTATCAACTGATATAATTGGGCCAATATTGAGGTCAGAATATTTCATATTTTTAACCCAACTTATTTCCTTGTTAATTTCTGTTTTTATTTTTTTTTTATTTTCTATTTTTGTCATTCTTAGTAATCTTATAGTTTTTTTAAAATATCTTATAGCTTGTTTTTTCATATCCATTTTTATAAAAACTCGTGCTAAATTCCAAAAATAAAGAAAATTATCTCTATATATTTTAATAGCAGTTAAGAATTTATTTAGTGAATTTTTAAAATTCTCCTTATAAAACTCTTTAATTCCTTGATTAAAAAAATCTAATGATTTTCTCTCTAATGTGTTCCAACTAAAAAAATCAATTTGTTCCTCTCTAATACTATTTGATAATCTTACTAAGTTTTCAATTATTTTTTCATTTTCATTCTTAGAGAGAAATAATTTATCAATTACTTCTATACCAAATGCTTCAATAGATATATAGATTATTTTCTGGCTTCCAGGTACTATAGGTGCCTTTTTAATAGAGTTATATAGTATATTTTGAAAATTAAATTGAATTAAAAGTTTTGAAATTTGTAGAAAGAATTCTATTTCATGATTAGAAATAAGATCTTTATCTTTTAATATATTTAATATTAAATTCATTATCTGAGGGGATTTTATTAAAAATTTTTTCAGGTTTTCAAAAAAATTCTTTTTCTTTTTCTTTGTTTTAAATTCTATTAATTCAGATAATATCGAATTTACTAAATCATCTTGTTCTTTTGTTAAAAATGAATTTTCAAAATTGATAATTTCCTTAGAAACAAGACTTTTTCTAAGATGAGCCATATATTGATATAGCTTAATGGTTTCATCTATTTCAGGTTTTTGACACATTATTTTTAATGTTGGTATAGATTCCTCATTATAAAAAGAAGTTTTAACTACATTTGTGAAACCAATATTCTTCAATTGCTCTTCTAATAAATAAGGAGGATAACAGAATTTATGTTGAAGTCCTTTATGTGGAATTCCATAAATCCAGCTTAAAACTTCCTTTTGTTGTTCTGGATTTGAATTTAAATAGGTTTGGAATAATTTTTCAATATTAGGAGTTTCTAAAATTAATGTTCCTTTGGGTTCTAAAACTCTGAAAAATTCACTTAAAGCATAAATACCTTTAAAAAAACCTAAATGTTCAATAGTATGAATAGTTTTAATTTCTTCACATGAATTATCTTCAAATAATAGGTCTAAGGCAGACATCTTTTTGTCTGCAATTAAATCTTCATATAAATCTATATTTAAATATTCTGGTTCATATTTCTTTCCGCATCCAATGTTCAATTTCATTTTTCATCATCAAAATCCTTTACATTCACGGTTGAATATAAAGTTCCTCGTGCATAAGTGGTGTTTTCTCTTGAAATAGAAATGAAACCAATAGTCCAAGCAAAAACAGCGATTAATGAAATAACAATGATTAATATAATGAAAAATAACAATGGACGATTTTGCTTAGATATAATTGTATTTATAATTTCTTTTTTACTTAATCCTAGTTCCCTCCCTATTTTATAAATTTGAAAGAGTTCATCAAATTCCATTAGCTATCCACCTCAATTTTTTCATTTTGTATGGAGATAGGAATCTCCCAATAATAGGAATTTGTTTAAACTTAAATATTTTTTTTTCAATGGCTCTTAAACAATATGGATTATCATAATCATTTAGAGACAATCTTGTTCCTAAACATCCTCCTCTACATAGATCGTTTTTATTACACTTTAAACAATAACCTTCTAAGTATTTTCTCTGAAAAATTCGGCAATAATTAAAGGATTTTTTTTTATTAAGAATACTATTAAGATCTTGATTTCTAATGTTTCCCTCAGCAAAATCATCTGGTAAAATCAAACATCCTTTGATATTTCCATTACTTTGAATCCCTATAGTCGAATAACCTGCTTGACAACCAATCCATGGAGCTAATCCTAAATAAGGTAATGAATGTGAATAATACCCGAAACAATGAGCACCTATTAATGGTAACTGTTTATTAGAATACCTTTTTTGGTTTATTGCGATAAACAAGGCAATAGCATAATATTCCTCTTTAGAAATAACTAAATCTCTTGGAAATCGTCCTATTGGAAGAGAAATTTGAATTTGCCAAGCAATTTGACGATTTATTATCAAATTTTTTATAAGGTCTAATTCTTTTAGATTTATTTTATTTATAGTAGTTATAATACTCAGAGGAAACCCTTCCTTTTTTAAAGCATATATATTTTTTAATGTTTTTTCAAAAGCACCACTTATTCCTCTAATATGATCGTGAGTTTCTGGTTTTCCTCCATCTAAACTGAGACAAATACAATCTATATCTAACTTTTTCATTTTTTTAATATATTCACTTATAACTAATCCGTTTGAGACAATTGAAAGTTGCATTTTATATTTTTTAATTTCTTTCGCTATTTGATACCAGTCATCTCTTAAGAATGGTTCTCCTCCCATTAAGGTAACTCCCTTAAAGCCGCAAAAATATAAATCACGAACTAATTTTAAAGCTTCTTCTTTATTTAGCTCATCCTCTCGGGAATATCCCGCATTCGAACCACAATGAATACATTTGCTATTACATCTTAAAGTGAATTCCCAAACGGCTAAATTAAATCTTTTTTTTCTTAAGCAATGCGATAATAGGTATGACATTCTTTTAATAACTCGATTTTATTAGTAAATTCTAGACCTACTAATAATTAATGAGTTTCTATTTCAATATATTTTTTTCAATAAATTTTAAAACATCTGGTAAATTTGTTTCGTATGATTCATTTACATCTGGATCATGCTTATGGTGAGGGAAAGTCTTTATAGCTTTATGATGTGGTGAATTATCCCCTCGAGTTATTAAGTTACCATCAATAATTTGCCAATGATAAGAATATAAATGTTCTGCTGAAGAGATATATTCTTTTACATATAAAACATTATTATCAATAAGGTCTAATTTTGCTTTATAATAATAAGCAGTTTTACTATCTTTAAAATCAAAAATAGAATAATTTTTAATAACTTTACTCTCTCTAAATAATTTTGATATTTTTAGCATTATCAATTTCAGAATATTTTATTTCCAAGTCTTTTAAGATATCATTATTTGCTATCCATTCAATGTAATCATCCCATTCTTCAAAATTTTCCTCTTTTTCTTCAAATTTTTCCTTGAAATCCTTTAAGGAACAATTATATTTATTCTCAAAAAGTTGGATTTTTTCTTTAATTAATGTTAATTCTGTAACGAGCTTTAACTTCTCGTATTCTTTTATCTCTTCTTTAGAAATTATAATATCCATTTTTTCCCTCATTTTTAATATAAGTTTGTATTATAAATAAAATCTTAAGAATTTATATTTATTGATTATGGTTTTATAAGGTTGATATTTAATCATAATCATTTATCGGAGTCGGAGGGAGTTTATGATGATCAAGGATTTTGAATTACAATAAATAAAGCACATAATGACAAATCTGAAGAAGTAAAGAAGTAAAAAGAAATAATAAAATCTTAAATACTAAAACAATATCAATGCAACAGGAAAAAAAGATAATAGAGCATTATTTAAGGCTTCCTATTAAATATCCAGAAAATATAGAATGAAATAAATTTCTAAATTAAATTTTATAGAAAAATGTAGTCATTCACCTTAATTCAAGAAAATCTAGCGGCACATTTATAACTGGAAGTGCTGTCTTTTTTTAGCTTTTTACCACACACTGGACATTTGGTTCTGATGCTCCTGGGTTGATGTTCAACTACTTATTTTTCGATCATCATTTCTTTGTCATCAATGAACCACTCTCTAAATGATTCCCCTGATTCAAGTTGTAATTGCTGTCCAAATCATTTGAATATTCGAGGTTAGCAGATTTTTGAAAAAAATATTTATATCCTCGGTTTGCAATTAATATACCAACAATTCCAAGGAATGGAAAGCATCTCCAGAAAAAGAGAGAATTAAAGATATTAAAGACAGGACTGAAAGTCCTATGAAAAGTTCTCGTCTGAGTGAAAATACTAAAATGCTTGAACAGCAACCTTATTATCCTCCTAAAGGCTCAGAAATCGGCGTGTATTGCACTTCTTGTCATTCACCTCACTCAATTATGAGAGAGCAATTTTATAATTTTACTTGCACGCAATGTAGGAATCGTGTTTTTAACGTGGGATATTTCTGCCGAAATTGTAACAAAATTTACCCCCTTTACAGGTATGATTTTATTAACCTTAAAGAAGCTGAAATTTTACTTTGTAATGAATGTAATAACGAAATGGACTTATTGAAATCGTAAGAGAAGTCCTTTTTTTTCATTATAAAATGCAATATTAAACCCCAAAATTCCTAAATTGAATTTTTTGATTGGAGATTCAACATGAAGTAAATCGAATTGCTTGATCAAGCCCCCCATCTAATCGTTTTCAAATTCCTCTGAAATTGACTCCCTTTGATGATGTTCAAGGATTTATTAATGCATTAGAGAGCGATAAAGGTTTTAATTCATGAAAAATGATATTTAAACAGGAGTAATTATTTTTAAGCAAACTCGAACTAAGGTTAATGAATAATACTACCAGCAATAACTTTAACTCCTTGTTGTTCTGCTTGGTGTAAATTTACTTCATTAATTTCCAGACAAATAAACATTAGCTCATCGTATTCTTTATTAAGTAAAGTCTTGTATAGTTCTGCGTTCTTTTTTAAATGAAAAATGTCGCGATTATCCGCGTAATATTTTATCTCTATTAAAATAGTTTTACCATTCTGAATCAATATGTCGATATCGGTAGAATAGTTCTTCCAGAAGACAGTACCCTCCTTGTCTATTAATATTTCTTTTTTGATTGAGCTTGACTGTATATTTTCCTGTATTAAACGCTCTTTTAGAAGATATAAAATAGTGTTTTCCAAGGCCTCCCCGCTCCTTCTCCCTATTGAATCTATTTTAGCATCAATTAGTTTTCTTTCTTTTCTTGCTTCTTCAAATCCAGTATTCATTTGTTCTATGAGTAACTCAAAACGATTATCCATTTGTTCTTGTATGGTTTTAAACCGATTATCCATCGCTTCAAAACGCTTATCCATTTGTTCTTGTATGGTTTTAAACCGATTATCCATCGCTTCAAAACGCTTATCAGAATGCTCTATAATTCTAGCAATATCCTCTTTCGTAGCAACGACTCCAGAGAGTGCGGTAATTATAGCACCTTTTACTTCGTCATCTTCTCTAATTAACTTTGGTAGAATCTTCAGAAATTCTTCTTTTTCCATTTAATTTAAAACACCCATTTCTATTATATAAATGAGTACTCTATCTTTTAAATATTGCTGAAATACAAATTATATTTTTTACTGATGAGGGAAAGTAAAAGTCATTCTTTTAAGAAGGATTGGGCTTCACCTAACAAATTTATAGAAAAATGGTTAGATTTCATCAATGAATATTAATTGAAATTCAGTAAAATTCGATTATTAGTCTTTATAGAAACCAAAATTTAAATTTTAATTAAAATTAAATATAAGTTAAATCGAATCGTTTAAGTAAGATCTCCATCCAGCCAATTGTTTCAAAAAATAGTTGTCTATAAATGTCCTGCCCATTAGGGTTAGGATGACTTCCGTAATAAGATAATCGGGAATATAAATTGTAAGAATATGTCAAGTCTAAATGCTTATCTCCACGATTTCCTGGAGTTTCGCGCAAGATTTCATGAATTTCTAAAATCTCTAAATTCCGCTTCATATTGATGGGTTTCTCGTTAAATTCCTTAATAAGATTAGTTATTAATCCTTCATATACAATCCTCATCATGGCAATAGGAGCTTTCCTTTCCGGCTTATAGAGCTCCAGCGCCTCATTAAAATCCCTTAAAAGACCATCATAATTCAATAATTTGAATGAAATTTGAATGGAAGGAATAATTTTCTTAAAAACATTAAAACCTGTGAAAAATCTGTTTATTTTATAATGGTATTTTCTTTTCATGGAATCCCTTTGATGCATTTTTGTTATCTCAAGAGCTTCTATTGCTCTAAGATGTCCAATAACGTCAATAACATCACGGGAACCATCTAACCGCCAAAATGAGAAGGTTTCAGTCCCTTTAGAATCATTTAAGTTATTGGAGAGTAACCACGCTATTTCATGTAGCTCACATGTGGTCACCCCCCTACCATCTCTATCCTGCATCAATTCACCTTCCAGCCCCCCAAACTTTAAATATTCTAAACTTATCTCGATATTTGCATAATAAAATAACATGTTATTTTTCTTCTGAAATATAGATTTAGAAGAATTCCATGAATAAGAAACGAATAGAGTAGATATATTAAAACATTTTCCAAATCTAGATTAGGAATTAATGGATTTCGCATTAACCATTAGTGATAGGCTTGCCTCTGAATTAGTCAGAATAATATCATTAGACTCCCTTATATTGATTGTTTTATTCATTGGATTAATGAAAAATTCATGATTTAACAATGATATTCCCCCTCTTGGGCAAGACTTATCAATAATGCACTGGTTCTCTGAAAAATGTGTTCCAAAGTTACAATTCAAAATAGAAAACAAGCAAAAATGCCAGAAAACAAGCAGGATTAATAATTTTTTATGCTTCATTGGTGAGAAAATAACTTAAAATTTTTTTTAAAAAATCTTCCATCTTAAAATCTAAGTATTTTTTTGATTAAAGTATATAAAATCAACTAAAAATTTATTTAATAGAATTTTCTTCCATTGAGATGAATTCAGTTTTTAATGAGCCTCAAGAATTTCAAGTTTAAAAGTAAAAGCCCATAGAAAAAAAGATATATCTTTTTAAAAAAAGGAATTAATTAATATTATAATTATTATCGTTATTATGAGATTTTAAACTAAAAGAATTTGATTCGTCTAAATTTAAAAGAAAATCTGGATTAGGTTAAAATAAAAAGGCAAGAAAAAGGATTGATTTTGATTGTAATAATCGCGTTCTTTTCTGGTATTTTTATTTCAATATCTTGGAATTTGGTGGAAAGGGATGATCTCGAGAAGGAACCATATGAAGTTCATGCCAAGCAATTTTACATCGATTGCTTGGAAAAAATAATTAATATGCCCATTGCTGCTGCGGGAGATAGCGAAGATTTGAATTATTCAACTTATATAGGCGGGAATGATACTGATTTTGGAGAATCAATCGTTGTAGACACAGAAGGAAACGTTTATATCACTGGATATACTAGATCAAGCAATTTCAATACCACTACGGGTGCTTTCGATGAAACTTATAATGGAGGTATGACTGATTTATTTATTTGCAAGCTGAGTGCGGATGGCTCTACATTAATCTATTCGACTTTTATCGGAGGAGGTAACAGTGATTGGGGGGAATCAATCGCAATAGGTGAAGATGGATCTGCCTATATCACTAGATATACAACGTCAAGTGACTTCAATACCACCACGGGCGCTTTTGATGAGAATAAGAATGGATTTTATGATGTAATTGTTTGCAAGCTAAGTGCCGATGGCTCCACTTTAATCTATTCAACATTTATCGGAGGTAGTTCTCATGATTATGGATATTCAATCGCCGTGGACACAGGGGGAAGTGCCTATATCACGGGATATACTGAATCAAGCGATTTCAACACCACCTCGGGATCATACGATGAAATACTTTATGGAACAAGTGATGTATTCGTATCTAAACTGAATCCTGATGGTTCTAATTTAACTTTTTAAGTTATAGAAGAGAATGCTAAGGTTATAGAAGAGAATGCTAAGGTTATAGAAGAGAATGTCAAGGTTATAAAAGAGAAAGATAAAGAAATCGAGCGTTTAAAAGCGCAGTTAAAATCCAAATAGAGACTTAAAAAGTTAATAGAATTTCTTTATTATTTATTCTTATGTTGAGCTAGTGTATCTTAATAATATTGCTTTTTTTTAATATTTTTGAGATAATTATAATCCTCCTTTGAACTTCTAATTATTTAATCTAATAAAGAGAGTAATTCTTCTTTAGTTAATTCTTGTCTATGCTTCTGATCTGCCCATAATTTTCTAAAAAAATAGAAATACTCATATAAATCTAACTCATTTGGAGAATGGATTAAAATCCCTTTTTCAATAATCTGAATCTGGATATATAAAGGTAATTTCGTGAAAAATTTAATGTCATATCTCTTTTTGGAGATATTAATCCTCTCTGAAAAATAAGAGTAAAGATTAACGGGATCCTCCTCTGGGGCAACTACACATATATCTATATCACTTCGATTTGTTTCCTTATCATTGGTTATTGACCCATATAGAAGGAGCCCTAAAATATCCTTCGCTTCTAAAATGTTTACAAAATCATCTTTAATTTGTCTTAAGAGTTCTTCTTTAACCATTTGCTTACAACCTCATGAAATTCTTTAAGGGAATTGATATTTTCTTTAATTCCTCTATAAGCTAAGAGATTATCAAGTCCATTATAGTCATGTACTAGAATATTTCTTAAACCATTTACTTTGCGTAGATTTATTGATAATTGTTCTGAAATGACTTTTTGTTCTAGTAAGCAGTCAATATTAGTATAATCATCTTTAGGTTTAATTTTTATATCCTTGGTAACCATCGCTATTATATCCGTAATAATTTCAATAATTATTTGAAAAGCATGGTATATTCCAAATTGTTCTTTTAAATCAGATTTGATAAACTTATTTTCATCAAAATCTTTTATCCACACTTTAAGTTTTTCCATCAATTTATTAAAATGTTCTAATTTCTCTATATATCGCTCTATTCGTTTGCTTTCTAGGGGGATTATATTGTTATTATCTTTCATTGTTTTCTTTTTGTATCTTTTAATATTTGAATCTGTCTATCAAATAAAAAGAAATTTTGATTTATAACTTTTGAGTACTCAGATTATTTGAGATAAGATGAAGGTCTAATAATTCCAAATTAATATCCTAGTTTATATCTGAGTTTATAATTTAAGTCATTAATTTTTCTAATCTATATTAATTTCTACTCAAATAGTAGAGAACTATCTCCTGACAAATTTCCTAACCAGATTCTAAATTGAGGATTTATCTCTTGGATAAAAGATTTAATAAATTCACTTTCTCTTATTTTTTTGATGAGGGTATCATCAAATGTTGCAAAAATATCACAATGTATAACAGCATTATAAATCAGCATGCAATCTATGGAATCATTGTGGATTTCTTTTAATTTTAGCAGAATATCTGATTCAAATATATTTTCCCACCAATTTATCTTACAAATTCTGGGGGAATTTAAAATAGATTGAATTCCTCTTTGAATAACTTCAATTTCAATATCCACTTTATTCTGAAGGATCAGTTTCATGCATTTCGTATATATTTCAAATAATGATAAATCACAATAAAACAATTTATATTTCTCAGATTCTATGAGAGTTTTCAAATCTTTTTTTGACCATCCCTCTAAAATATCTATATTAAATGCTGGAATGAGGTAGGCTGAGTCTAAAAATAATTTCAATCAAATTCACTTTTCATGTTTTTAAATACATGATATGAAATTTTTATATCTGTTGGTTTCTTTAAGATTTCCTCCAAAAAATCTATCTTTTGTACAACAATTCGGTTTGAATAAACTTTCATGAGTATTGCCTGGTTTTTATTGAAACCGAGGTATTCTCTTACCACTTTTGGAGGAAATATTTCTCCTTTCGATCCAATTTTTAAGACAAATTGCTTTTCCACATAATACTATTTACTCGAAAAAATATAAATCTATCGAGTGTTACTTAAATAGACTTCTAAATCTTAAAATGAAAGGGCATGTGTAAAATGATAAAATCAAAGGAAAATGCCAGTATTATAAAAAAAAAGTATAAGATCCCTTGAATGATAAGAATCCATTTTAATTCTTTTTTGGAAAATATGTTTAAGAAGAGAAAATATGCAAGGAATGAATACAAACTCATAAAAAAAAGTATCCAAAATCCTATCAAGTATGAATCTTCTCTGGGACACGATACACGATTTACATAATAATGAAGGAAGGATACCGACCAGATTGTCAAGACATTAAATATTATAATCAATGTAAATTTTATGACCATCTTTTGTTGATGATTGAATTTAGCGTTGACATTCGCCCCTTCCTTTAGGAGAAAATTTATGAAAAAAAATCTAATAAATAATAATGAAATAATTAAAACTATTACCAAACCTGCATAAATATTTATAAAATAGGACGTATCCATTTGAAATTGAATTACGTCATTTATTTATACCATCTAATAAATGATAAAATTAAATAAAAAATAACTTATTACATCCCGAAGAAGTCGCTTGGCTTGAGCAAATGTTCATCCTCTTTCGCCTTTTTTTCTGCTGCGGCAGCTGCCTCATTTGGGTCCACCCATCCTTCAGTTTCCCCTCCAGAACTAGCGGTTGCGTCCCCGGGAGGATTTAATCCTTGACCCGCAGAAATTTGTTCTGGTCCTTGAGCTGAAATTGTATATGCTTGAATGGGCGCTCCAGACCGCATGAACTTAAGCTCATTGACAATCTTTTCTAAATTTAGTGCTGAAATACTTTTATTCATGGTACTCATTATTTCTTTTAGTGATTCAGAGGTTTCCCTTAATCCCTTAGGATTTATTCCCGTGAGTAGCGAGTCCAAGTTTTCTGTAATGTTTTGTGTCAAATTTTTTAATGAATCAATGACAGAACTCCAATGTTTATTCATCTGGGATTCAATAGCACGGATCATCTTGATTGTTTCGTTCATAAAATTAACATGGGATTCATATCTTTCCTCATCTTTTGCTCTCAAATCAGAAATAAGCATTATTAATTTTCTTAATGATTCTTTTTCTACTTCCGACATTATTAATCCATATTCTTTTATTATTTATTAATAATATAATGATTATTAAAGAATTTATATCTACTTAATGGGTCTAAATTATACATAAAAAAATATAATAATTTATATATTTCATATAAAATATTCATTTTTATTATTTATGTATGATTAGATTAGGTTAGGTTTAATTTAAAAATTTAGGATTTATCCTCATTTATGATAGCACCACATCCTCTGCAAAACTTTTCTTTCATATTCTTGACAACCATTACACTTCCATATCTTCCACATCTATTACAAAGATATTCTATAGGTGGCGGTTCGTAATTTTTGGGAGCATATGGCACTTCTTTTTCTGAAATCATTTTTTTATACTCTGGAGAAGACATATCAGGAAACTGAGTAGGATACATCCGATTTGTTTTTGCTATTGATTTTCTTACTTTCACTATTATAATAGATACTATTGAGACAATAATTCCGATTGTTATAATTGATCCAATTAAAATATAATTAATCGATCCTTCGAGCTGTAATGTACAAGCTCTTTTCCCATCGTAAATTATTTCATAAAAATCAAGCACGCCTGTAGGAGTATATCTACTGGTTATTATTATTTCTTCCATACTCCCCTCAGAATCCATAGTAAGTTGAATTCCATTCCAATTTTGAACAACTTCCCAATCAACATCCATATCATCAAATTGTTCGCTCGCTTCTTCTATTGCATCTGGCCAATCTGGATTTGTTGCTATAAAAAAGATTCCCAAAAAAGCAATCTGAACATATATATCATCATCATACTCCCAAATAATGGTTGCATCCCTTGATGCATCTTTTACCCAGACATCCTTTGCTCGATTTTTAGTAGTATAATATTCAATATCTACATTAACCCCACTTCCATAATAATCAATTTTTTCTTCATCATCAATGTTTTCAATTTTAATTTTTATTGCTTCTATATCAATGTCATCTTCTGGGAGGGGGTAACCGCCATCTTCAAAGAGTTGTTCCATCACATCCTCATCATAATTTATATTCCAAATATATTCTTGACCTTCTTGAATACCTACATAACCTGGTTTCTCTTCCGCTAATACAAATTTTGCTGTTGAAATTAAAAACCCCCCGATAAATAATATTGTAACATAATTTTTTGATCTTTTCACAATATTTCACTTTCAATTTTTTATATTATTGTCTTTTATTTTTTTTTAATCGTTCAATATATAAAAATTACTTTCTATGATTAAAAAGGATTTACTTTTATGTACAGATTCGTTATTTTATAAATAAAGAGAATTATTAATTGTATATTAATTAAAACGGATAAATAGACATAAAGATTAAGATGATCGAAAACCGATCTAAATGGCCAAAATTTCCCTTGATTTATCAAATTAATACTTGGCCTTGGCTTCAGAGTCTTTCAAAAATTAATGATTTTCCCGTCAACCTTCAAAACATTCCTGAGGGATTAATTGATATGGAATTAAGCCATTTTAATGCCATATGGTTGATGGGTGTATGGGAGCGGAGCCCAAAAGGTAGAGAGATTGCGGTTAAGCATCCAGATTTACAACAAGAATATAGAAATGCATTAGTTGATTTTAAACCAGAAGATGTTGTAGGATCTCCCTATGCAATTCATGATTATCTTGTGGACTATCATATTGGGGGCAGAGATGGTTTAGCTCATATACGAGAACAATTATCAGAGTTAGGTATAAAACTAATACTCGATTATGTACCTAATCATACCGCGATGGATCATTTATGGACATCAGATAATGCTAAGATTTATATAGAAGGCTCTGAAAAAGAGCTTGAAAATTTACCTAATGATTATTTCTTCACGGGTAGAAACATAATTGCTCATGGACGTGATCCAAATTATTATCCATGGACCGACACCGCTCAAATTGATGCATTTTCGCCGGATGCGCGAAAGAGAACCATAGAGACATTGCTAACTATTGCTGATCAATGCGATGGTGTCCGTTGTGATATGGCTATGCTGTTAACAAATAATGTATTTAACCATACTTGGGATCATAAGGTGCAGGCTATTCCCAAGACGGAGTTCTGGCGTGAGATTATCCCCGCCGTTAAAGAAAAGCATCCTAATTTTATCTTTATCGGAGAAGTATACTGGGATATGGAATGGGAACTACAACAACAAGGATTTGACTTCTGTTACGATAAGAAATTATATGAAAGAATGGCTAATGAGAACGCTCAGACTGTGCGCGCTCACCTTAATGCAGACTGGGAATATCAAAGTAAGCTAGTGCGATTTATTGAGAATCATGATGAGCCCAGAGCATTATCTGTTTTTGGATTGGAACGTAGTCAAGCAGCTGCTATATTAGCATTGACTTTACCAGGTGCGAGGTTAGTACATGAAGGACAAATGAGCGGACTTAAGATAAAACTACCCGTTCAATTAGGTAGGCGTCAAACAGAAGAATATAATCAAGAACTCATGGAATTTTATCTCAGATTATTAAATGCTGTTCCAAGTAAAGAATTAGGTGAATTAAAATGGTCGCTTTGTAAAGTTGAATCTGTAAATCCTAGTAACTTTTCTTATACTAACTTAATATCTTATTTATGGTCATCTGAAAAGCAAAACCATCTTATTGTCGTTAATTTTAGTCCTTATGCTGCTCAGGGCCATGTGAGAATTAATATAAATTATGGAATTGAGGACTGGACATTCACTGATTTACTTGCGCAAAAGTCTTATTCATATAATGGTGAAGATCTTAATAAGTATGGATTATACATTGATTTACCAGCCTGGAGTGGTCATATTTTTAATATTATAAAAGTGAACCTTGAAATCTAATAATTTTTTATCTAAAATTTGTTAATTATTTATAAAATAATCAATTATATCATTTATGAAAGCTGTAATTTTAGCTGCTGGAGAGGGTCAGAGATTAAGACCTATTACTTCAACTCGTCCTAAACCCCTAATCCCTCTTGTTAACAAACCTCTACTAGAACATACTATTTTAGCATTAAAAAATGCAGGAATTGACGAGATTCTATTAGTAGTAGGCTATATGGAGGATCAAATTAAGGAATATTTTGGAGATGGAAAGGAGAGATTTGACTTAAAAATTGAATACATTACTCAAGACGAACAATTAGGAACGGGTCATGCAGTTGGATATGCTAAAGATTTTGTAAAAGATGAAAAATTTCTATTAATGTATGGCGACTTATTGATAGAACCTGTTGTATTTCAGGAAATTGTTGAAAAATATCAACAAGTTAAACCTGAAGGAATAATTCTACTGATGGAAGTAAAAAATCCTCAACAATTTGGGATAATTTCATTAAACTCAGAGGGACATGTCCAAAAAATCATTGAAAAACCCGCCCCCGAGTTGAATGTCGGGAATTTAGCTAATGCGGGAGTATTCATTTTTGATTCTTTAATTTTTCAAGCGATTGAAAAAACAGAAAAATCTATAAGGGGTGAATATGAGTTTACAGATTCAATGGAAATCTTAATTAAAGATTTTAATGGGAATATTTACGGATACACCATTAAAGATTACTTTTGGAGTGATATTGGTTTACCTTGGCAACTTTTTGATGCTAATAATTACATTTTAGATAAAATAATTGGAAATCATTCAGGAAAGATTGAGGATAATGTCTGTCTTTCTGGAGAAGTATTTATTGGAAAGGGAACTACTGTTAGATCTGGGAGTTATATCCAAGGACCATGTTATATCGGGGATAATTGTTTAATTGGTCCTAATGCATTTATAAGACCTTACTCATCAATAGGAGATAATTGTCATATTGGTATGAGTGAAGTTAAAAATTCAATTATTTTTTCTAACACAAATATTCCACACTTCAATTATGTTGGTGATTCCATTATTTGTGAAAAAGTAAATCTCGGAGCAGGTTCAAAAACATCAAACTTGCGATTTGATGGAAAAAATGTTTGGGTAACTATTAAAGGAAAGAAGATAAATTCAGGTCGAAGAAAATTAGGTTCGATTATAGGACCAAATGTGCAAACTGGAATTAATAGTGGTATAATGTGTGGAAAAATAATTGGTGAAAATTCAGTTATAGGTGCTCATACATCAGTAGGGGAAGATGTTCCTCCTAGTACACTTTATTATCAAGATCCAAATAAAGGGATTATTAAGAAGAGTTTATAATCCTTCTCATTTCTAGTTCTATCAGAAAATTATACTAATATAACTTGTTTTCTAAAAAACTTTTATTAGTAGTTAGAAATTAACCATATTAAAGTAAAAAAAGAAATTTAATCAGAAAAGAGATGTGATTATATGGGAGTTAATAAAAATAGATTAATTGATGTTTTAATTGAAAAAGGTGTTAATATTCCAAATCCTTCATCTGTTGAAATAGGCGAAGAAGTCAATATTAACCTTATATCATCGGAAAATGTTACTATTCATACAGGATGTAAGATACTTGGTAATAAGACGCTTATAATGTCGGGAGTTACCCTTGGTAGTAGGTCTCCAGTTACCATTAAAAATTGTCAATTGGGGAGAAATGTTGATTTAAAAGGGGGTTATTTTGAAGAATCAACATTTCTGGATTCTGCGAATATGGGTGACGGTGCTGAAGTTCGGGAGGGATGTCTCATAGAGGAAGAAGCAAATGGTGCGCATACAGTAGGTCTTAAGCAAACAATACTTTTTCCATTTGTGACATTAGGAAGCATTATTAATTTTTGTGATATTTTTATGGCAGGCGGGACGAGTAGAACAAATCATAGCGAGGTAGGTAGTTCATACATTCATTTTAATTACACACCTAATCAAGATAAGGCAACCGCATCTCTTGTTGGAGATGTAGCTAGAGGAGTTATGCTCAATCAGCCACCCATTTTTTTAGGAGGTCAAGGTGGACTCGTAGGTCCAAGTCAGATTGGATATAGTACGGTAATAGCTGCGGGAGTTATCTATCGTGGAGATTGTCCTCAAGGTCATAAGCTTTTAATGGGTAAAGAGAGTCAAAAAGATGATATGGATTTCACTCCTGGACTTTATTGGAGTGTTAAAAGGAGGGTTATTAATTGCGTCGAATATGTAGCAAACATCATTGCTCTCAAACATTGGTATCAAAATGTACGCTCCAAGTTTTTTCAAGGAAGTGAAATGGAGAAATTACTTTTTGATGGTGCCGTTGAAAAACTTAACATTATCTATAATGAGAGAGTAAAAAGATTTAAAGCACTAGCTAATAAGATGGAAAAATCTCTAAAATTATATAAATCAATTAGGGAAAATAACGCTTTAGAAAAATTGATAAATCAAAAAAGAGAACTTCTTGATAATCTACAAAAGATTGAAAATGGCTTTAACAAATGTCTTTCTTATTCAGGTAATACCGAAAAAAGAGATGAATTTTTAAAGAATATAGATACAAGCAAAAATTATATCAGTGTTATACAAAATTTAAGTGATCGAGAAATAAAAGCTGGAACTTCTTGGCTTTTAAGTATTATTGAAAAAACTCGTAATACTATATTAGAATATCTTCCATCTTTCATTTAAAATTAGTATTTTAATGAACGGTTACAGTCTTACTGAGATTTAAAGGTTTGTCCGGATCGAGATTTGAACTTATCGCAGCATAATAAGCTAATAATTGTAGAGCGGGAGTAAATGTAATTGGACTAAAGATATTATGATATTTATCTCCAGGTTGAGGGATTCTAATTACTATATCACTTAAGTCTGCGATTTTCTCATCATCTTCCACAACAAGAGAAATTATTTTTCCACCTCTTGACTTAAATTCCATTACATTTCCAATTAAACGCTGATATGTATCATCTGGGGGAGCAATAAAAATAACGGGAAATCCTTCTCTGACTAGTGAAATTGGTCCATGCTTGGCGTGAGCTGCTGAATATCCTTCTATGAAACGGCAAGCAACTTCTTTTAACTTTAAACCCCCCTCTTTAGCTGTGGCGATGGATATACCTCTAGCTAAAAAGAAAAAGTTCTCACTTTCCTTTAAAGTATTTACTATATTCCTAATTAAACCTACATTATTCTTTAGAAAATTTTCAATAACTTGTGGGGTTGAATATATTGCATTATAATATTTTTCTATTTCCCCCTCTGATTTGATTTTTCTTAGTTTTGCTATTTCTAATGCAATTAAAGCTAGAGTAAGGACTTGAGTACAATAAGTTTTAGTAGCGGCTACCCCAATTTCGGGACCTGCTTGAGTCACGATAACTATATCAGAGTATCTAGTAAGGGTTGACCCTACAACATTAGTAATTGCTAAAATTTTCATATTTTTCTTTTTTTTTGCCCATCTAATTGCCTCAATCGTATCAATTGTCTCTCCTGATTGTGAAATTGCAATCACTACTGAATTTTCTTTTAATGAATTACTTAATTCGTTTTGAAACTCAGAACATTCAATTGCATGAATATATTTACCTAAAAACTTTGTAATTATAAATTTACCTGCTAGAGAAGCATAAAAAGAAGTTCCTGCTGCTGTAATATAAATATTATCCGCTGACCAGAGCACATAAGCGAATTTTATTAAATCTTCTTGAGATATTTTCATAGTACGCATCAAGGCAGAGGGTTCCTCATATATCTCTTTTAACATAAAATGATCATAACCACTTTTTTCTGCAGCATCGATGCTCCAATCTATTTTGCGCGGTTCCTTCTCAATTCTTTGGTTATCTTTAAAATTAAAAAATTCTACTTTTCCAGGTTTTAAAACAGCAATTTCTTTATCATCCATAATATAACAATTTCGTGTAAGGGGTAGAAAAGCGGGAATATCAGATGCACAATATGTGGTCTTTTCATCGTCTATTCCAATAACAATGGGAGATTCATTTCGAGCAACAATAATAAAGTCAGGATTTTCAGCGTGACAAACAGCAAGTGCATAAGAACCTTTACATTGTTTTAATGCTTCAGTAATAGCCTTTTTAAAATCACATCCTATTTTCATAAAATCTTCAATTAAATGTGGAATTACTTCAGTATCGGTGTCAGATTTAAAATTGTGGCCTTTTTCCTTAAGATCATTGCGTAATTCTATAAAATTGTCAATGATTCCATTATGGACAATAGCAATTTTACCAGAACAATCTAAATGAGGATGACTATTTTCTTTAGTAGGGGCACCATGGGTTGCCCATCGAGTATGCGCAAGCGCAATTTTTGAACTATTTGGAAAATCTGTTAAATCTATTTTTTTTTGTATTTCATCTATTTTTCCTGAATCCTTTTTAATAATTAATCTGGAATCTGTCTGGACTACTATTCCACATGAATCATAACCCCGGTATTCCAACCTCTTTATTCCATTAAAGACAATTTTTCCAACGTGTATATTATCTTGATTAGTAATAATTCCAAAAATTCCACACATAGCAAAACATAAATGTTCTTATTTAAATATATAAAAGAATAAAAGCTATATTAAAATTGTCGTATATATGATGATATAATCATTATAAACTGATATAACCGGGATAATTTAACTAATTCAATCAATATAATTAAATTTATATATTAGGAACATTTTCTATGATAAATACTTAGAATACAAATTTAATGAGTTATAAATGACAATCAAGATTATTATAACAAGGGATTTTGACCATATGAGCGAAACGGCGGCGGGAATAGTTAAAAATATTATAATCCAAACATTAAATGAAAAAGAAGAATTTGTTTTTGGTCTAGCAACAGGAAATTCGCCAACCGGGATGTATAAACGTTTAGCAAAAATGGCGAATTCTGGTGAATTTGACAGCAGTCGTATTCGTAGTTTCAATCTCGACGAATATGTTGGTTTACCGGGTGAAAATGCTCAACAGCGAGCCCTGCACCCAGAAAGTTATTCTTTTTTTATGATACAAGAATTTTTTGGTCTCTTGAAAAAGAAGTTTATTGAAACAAGTGTTCCTTTTGGATGCCTAATTGATCAAAATAAGCTTATTCAGGAACTTGAGGTAAATCCAGGCGATTGGCGTGAATTGGGTTCTGACGCAGGAAAATCAATTGATATTAAAGAAAACGCAAGTTCGGAATATTTAGCTTGGATCCGCAAGACAATTTTAGAGGAGTATAAAGAAAAAATTGAAAAAGCTGGAGGTATTGATTTACATATTGTCGGAGTTGGTGGACGAGGTCACGTAGCTTTCCACGAATCTGGTATTCCTTTTGAGGGAAGTAATGTGTTGTTAGTAAAACTTGATGATAATACTATAAAAAATGCTGTTACAGATGGACATTTTGAGAAGGTAGAAGATTCCCCAAATTACGCCATTAGTATGGGTGCCGAGTTAGTATATAAGGCAAAAACCATTGTTCTATTGGCGAATGGCGCACGCAAGACAGGTCCTGTCGCAGAATCTCTATTAAACGATCCTACACCCGATGTACCGATTTCATATGGGCAGATTTTTTCTGAAAAGAACGGAAATTTAATTTATGTTCTGGATAAAATTGCTGGTAAAGAACTTCTTGCAAATAAAAACGTATTAGAAAAAAAAGGAATAGAAATTGAAGTTTTGGAATAAACCTCTAAAATTTTTTTTTTCTTATATTTTTCTCTTATTAAATAAATAAAAAACTGTAAAATCTTTAAAAAAAGTGAGTATGATCTTTGAATAATAGCTATCTTTTTAATTCTTCCAAAACACTTGGAACTATGATGAAAGGACACTCGAGATAGTGTTTAAGTCTCATCTCCAGAGTTTCAACCGTTCGCATCCCAAACTGCGTTTGATACAGTTTGTTAATCTTTCTCATGGTCGACTCATCGACTACTTTTATCGACTTAACATTTCTTAATGCCGGATATTTCTCAATTAGCACTTGGAAACGGAAAATTTGTTCTTCACACCTTATTAGCGTATCCACGGCACTTTTGAGCCAAGAATGGCAATTTTCAGAAACAAGCCCTAATAAAAAGGTTAAAGAAC
>JAEOTJ010000216.1 GCA_016839905.1 Promethearchaeota archaeon
CTGTAACAAGTATAAACAGGTTCTTTCCCTGTACGAATTGGGGTAACCCAGGAACAATGTTCTTGTATATCGATGCTATTGGGTTTTCATGGGATCCTAATTATGATATTGGAGACAATCTACAAGAAGGATTATTGCTCAGTTTTGACAATTCAACGACTTTAGATTGGATGGGATATTCCTTGGATGGACAGGCGAATATAACAATATTGGGAAATACTACAATTCCTATGCCCTCTAATGGTTTACATTCAATTCAAGTGTTTGGAAATGATACATTCGGAAAAATGTACCACTCATGTTTGAGATATTTCGAAATAAATGTAGATATTGGAACGGAAACCGACGATGATGATATTCCGACGGATGAATGGTCAATCTTGATTTTCTTTTTTGAAAATTATATTCTCATCATCATAATCCTTGGTGCCATTGTAGTGGGAGTCCCAGCAACTTACATCATTACTTCAAAAAAGAAGAAAGAGAAAGTAGAAGTGTTAAAAAAAGGAAAAAGCGCTAAATATAACGTGGATTTTAAAAAAAACACCCTGAGCAAAAGGGAAGAATTAATAAGAAGATCCTGGAAACCTGAAGAAATTTATAAAACGGGTATAAAAAAAGATACTCCAACAACAATAAAAAAGACTGATCCAAGAGATTATATTGACAATGAAATGATTTTAGATATTCTTAAAAGTGAAAATGGCTCGGAAAGATACGATGAATTAAAACAGTTTTTAATAACATCGATATCAGAGGATTTTCTGAACAAATTAGAATTATTTGATTGGGACGAAAAAGAAAAAAAGACTTTTATTCTAGAAATGCTAGCTTTATCATCAGAAGAGAGAGATAAAATACTGAATGAAATGATAAATAATGCCTATAAAGAAGATAAGAAAAAAAAAATTCCTAAGGAATAAATGGAGAGGATCAAATGTCCAATGCAGCTTATTTATTAGCACAAGAAGGTATTGTCTATAGGATATTGAGAGAATATCTAAAAAGGAATAGACCATTTGATATGGAAGCTATAGTACCATTCGTTTCTAGTAGATTAGCAAAAGAGTCCATAGATATTAATAGAAGCGGAATTAAAAAAATACTTATCTCCCTTTTGGAAAAAAAATTAATTGCAAGAGGTACATCTCTTACTATAGATGATATTTTAACACTCCCTAAGCGCAGAGAACTTTATGAGTTTATAAAGATTTATCCCGGAATATATTTGAACCGAATTATTCGCGAGTTAAACTTCCCGAATCATATCGCTACATGGCATCTTAGTATATTAACTAAATTTAGTTTTATTAAAGAAGAGTTTGTGTCTAACCATAAGGTATATGCTGAACCTAATGTTGAATTAGAGATAATAAAACGAAATTACTACTATTATAAAAAAAAAAGCCAGCAAATCCTGTCATATCTTAAACAAAATGATTATGGCCTAACAAAAACTCAAATAGCTGAAGCGTTAAATATGCATTCAAGTACTATCACGGGATATCTTGTTAAACTCTTGAAATATAAACTTGTAATTAAGGAAAGAATGTCAAATAGAACACTTTACTTCATTAACGAGAAAATATTAAATTAATTTTTATTTTTTATTTACTTTTTTTTGTTTTTAAATTTGGATTTAAAATTCAATTTCACAAATCAATTTAAAATCTCTTGTATTAATTAAAAATATGGAAAACTCTAAAAAAGAACCTTTTTTTGAAGATATTGTGAAAAAGACAAAAACAGGAGTTACATTTCCAAAAACTTTAAGAGATGATTTATTCGAAGAAGAAAAGGAAGTTTTCTTTAGACTTATCGTTCCAGAAGAAAAGGATAAAATCATTTTAGAAATATTACCTGATGAGAAGGTTAAAGAGCTTTCTGAGAAATTAAAAGCCACTAAACCAAAGACTTCTCGAGCTCCACACCAAAAGAAAGCCGGAGGTGGTGTAAAAAAAGCCGGACCAAGTCCTAATTGGACAGAATATTTCGTATATGATATTGATGCGAGGGAAAAAGTCCAACCGATTCTTGAATCGGCGTTTTATAAATTTGCTGAAAAACCACCAAATTTGGAAGATGCGATGGGTAGAATTAAATACGCCTTGGTTTCCTTCTTGAGTAGTACTAAGACTGATAATGCCAAGCTTTACTTCGCAATCGAGAAATTTTTACTTGATGTAATAGAAAAATTCGACCAGCCTAATTTGCTTGAGTGGATTTTTGATAAAATCATTTCTAATATTGAAAGCAAGTTTCTCTATGAGCAAGCCCTATTAGAACTCGTAGGTGCCAGTTTGAAATATAAAAGATATGAAAAGGCGGAACTTTATATTTTCCATGTATTAGTGAACATTGATGATTATTCTAAGTCAGAAATGTATAACATATTGAATAGCTTTAAACAATTGGTTAAGAAAGTTAAATATGAAGAGCGTTCCGATAAAATAGATATTTTACTTAAAGAAAAATTAATGGAATATGGAGAGGGCGTTGATGATGTCAATTACAAGATACAGATTATCGAATTTTTGGAGGATCTCCATTATATAGAAATGGCCTATGACTTAGCTAAAAAAATTCAAGTGAGCTTGCCTCCTGAAAGTACAAGATTAGAAGAAATACGAAAATTGGTGAGGAGACTACATAAAACTCCAATAACTGAAGTGAAAGCACAATCAAGTTTGAAATATGAGGAAGAATAATCTAAAAGCTTACAATTTATAACCTTCTTCTCGATTATCGTCTGCACTTGTTAATTTTTCTTCAACTCTTTTAGCTTCTTCTTCAATTATTTGTTTTTCTTTATCTTTAATCTTTTTCTTTTTTAATTCCAGTTCGACTTTCGCTAATTCGGCTAATTTACTATCTTTTTCAATTAATTCTTCCTTGATTTTCAAGGCTTTTTCTTTCTCAATGATTTCTTTTTTTACTAATTCTTTTTCTTTTACATCCAGTTCAAGTTTTTTCTTTTTAAGCTCAAGATCCTTCTTGATTAACACCCTCTCTTTTTCCTTCATTTCTTTTTCTTCTTTTATCAAATCCTTATCAATTGCCTTCTCTAAGGTTAATTTTTCAATTAATTTTTCCTTGATTTTCAAGACTTTTTCTTTCTCAATGATTTCTTTTTTTACTAATTCTTTTTCTTTCATTTCCAGTTCGAATTTTTGCTTTTTAAGTTCCATATCCTCAATGATTAACTCCCTCTCTTTTTCTTTGATTTCTTCTTCTTCTTTTTTCAAATCCTTATCAATTACCGTCTTTAAAGCTTCTCCTTCAATCATCCCTTCTTCTTTAATGGGTTTTTGTTCATAGACTTCTTCTTCAACAATCTCTTCAAGTTTTTCTACAGATACAATTGATTTAATGATCCTATCCCCAATCTTTTTTAATTCCAGGTCATCAGAATTTTCTTTTACATGCTCCGTTATAACTCGAGTCACAATCGAAGGAGCCTCTTTTCCTATGGCTTTTAATGCTTGAATCGCTTTTTGAACTACAAAATCCTTCTCATCAGTTAATTTTAATGCAATGACCTTAATAAGGGATTCTTGGTCAATTTTCTTTTCTCCACCCGCCATAAAAATAAGTAATTGTAAATCTGCTTCTTTTACATTTGGATCTTCTGAATTTAGCAGATTTTCACTATAAGGGAGAAATAAATCTGATTCATTCTCACATATGTTTTTTAATAGTAATAAAAAAGAATATCTTAAAAGCGAATCTTTCTTTGATAGATTTTCTAATAATGAGGGTATATCAATGATTAAATTTTCAATAAGAAATCTAATAACAACTCTACCACCAACCAAACTTGAAAGTTTTTCGATCACATTTTCTAATCGGTCGATGTAATTTTCTTCAGTAGAGAGATTCAAATATTTAGCAATAATTTTAACAGCGTCATCAATTTTCCCTTCATTTACGATAGATCCTATTTCTTCCATTATTTTAATTTCATTATTTTCTGTCATCTTACATCACACTTGGTATACGTAAAAATCATTATAAATTCTATAAACAAAATTAAGAAAAAGCCTCATATCTCTATATCTTAAAGGTATGGACTCATTATATTCATTCTTATTATTGGATTCCAAACTAATATATATATTTATTTCCAAATTATTATATTTATTCATTTTTATACGAAGTTCTTTACAATATTGGGTTAAAGCTGAAAGATCTTCTGAAAAAAAATTCCAAAAATATTCATCCAATTTTAACTTATTCTCTTCAGCAGGAGAATTATTACTAATCTGGGTAAGCACATCTTGGGATATTATTGAAGTTATCATTAGAAAATCATTATTTATAAGTTTTACTTTTAGGTCTGGAAAATAAAGCCTATTATATAGATCAACAATACCCTTTAATAATTCTAGACTCGCAATAGCCTCATGATTAACGCTACATAGCACATATCCTTCTTTTAGAAATATGACATGAACTCTTTCCTCGAATTTAAATATAATATAATTATCTGTAATATGATAATGAAAATTTTCCTTCTGTTTTTCTATTCTATAATCAAAAATCTTTCTAATATCTTTCCAATTTTTAAAGTTAATAAATTTATTTAATTTTCGGTAATCTCCATGAAAGAAGATATCTAAAAAATCAATTAAATAGATATATGTATCAAAAGGCTTATAAATTATCGTTTTATTTCGAAAATCTCTAAATACAATATTTTTTTGGACAGAATAACAAAATTTTGGAAGATCATTCAATTTTAATCCATTTTTAATCCTTAACGTAAGAAGCTGCCTTCTTGTACAGAGAGGTGTTAGAGTACATTGAATCCTGTCAATTTGACATTCTTGAAAGCATAGTTTATTAATCCCCTCAATAAATAAACTTAAAATCTCTGAATTGAACTTGGTCCGAGTCTTTTCCGCTAAGAAATCTTTTATATGTCGAAAATCTAAAGGCATATTTTTTATTGAAAAGTACTAAATTAAGATATATCTTTTGAGATTTTAATAAAAACCAGTTCTAATATAGTTTTTGAATTTGCCTAAGACATAAATAATTTAACTTATATTTATTAATAAGGTATATCCTTTAAAACTGTCTCATAAATATATAAATAAAAAATATCGAAATAAAAATGATTCGTCAAGTCCATATATTCTACAAAGGAGATCTTATCTTTTCTCATAATTATGCAATAGGTTTAGATTCTGATGAATTAGCTAATGTTATAGAAGCAATCCGGTCATATATTGTTGCTCCAATGCCAGGCAAGACTTTTAATCGACAATTAGGAGATAAATATCAGATTTTTCATAGAGGCGCAGGTGCTATATATTATCTAATCATAACGGATTTAGTTGATTCATTATCTTATATTGATGAAATTTTAAATAAAATAATAAAGAAATTTAAAGATTTTTTTCCTAATATTGATAACATTAAAGAATCTATTAATTTAAATAATGACTTTTTAAAATTCTTAAATATAGCACAACAAGAATTACATTCTAAAATTGTAATCGTAGGTCCAACTAATTCAGGAAAAACTACTCTTTATAAAATACTAAAAAGTGGTCAAGAAAGAAAAATCATGAATTTTGCTATAACTTCATCTCTAATTATTGATGATCTACAATTTGATTTATGGGATTTTATCTTAAAAGATAATTTCTCTTTGTTATGGAGTAAATTTATAGGAGGTTCAGATTTAGTAATTCTTCTTATTGATATAACAAATTACAATCTAAAGACAATAAGTCACTTCTTAAATATACGAAAAAATGAAGCAAGATTTTCTAAATTACTAATTCTTGCTAATAAAGTAGATTTAATTAATTCTGAAGAAGACATAAAAAGAATAAAAAAGGAAATAGATTTACCTGAGATCAAAGAAATTTCATTAAGTAATCCAAAAAGTATCCCTATAATTATTAATTTAATAGGAGATGTCTTAAATCTAAAAAAAAAGCTACCTTTAACTTTTTTTCAAATAAAAAAGGAAGCAGAATCATTAGATAATCAAGGTAAAATTATTGAAGCCATAATTAAATATAAAGAATTAATTAGAATTTGTACTCAATATCAAGATGCCACCTATATTAATTCTTTTCAAACGAGATTAGAAGAATTGATTAAAATCAGAGAGAAAAAAGTAAAAGAAGATAAGAAATTAGAGAGAAAACAAAAATTTAAGTCACCAGATCAGAGAAAATTTAGTAAAAAAATATCTGTAAAATCACTTCCAAAAGTAAAAACAGTATTACCACCCACACCAAAAAAAAAAAAACCACAAATATCACAACTTAAATCGGAAGATGTAATGCTTCAATTAAGCTCTGTAGTTAGTTCTAAACCTAAGGCAGTTTCGGAAGCAGAAAAACGTCTTCTTATTGAAGATTTGATAATTAAATCAAAATTTGATAAGGCAATACAATCTTTAATTGAAGAAAAGGGGAGTTTTCTAAGTGATGCGTTATGTAACAAATATGTAAGTAATTTGCAAGAGGCTCTAAATAGACAGCTAACTTTCGATGACCTTAATTTAGCAGCAGAAACCTTCTTAAGATTAGAAAATTTAGGATAAGGTTAAAAAAAATCTTTTTCTTTTAATCAATAATAAAGCAAAAAGCTTTTAAATATTTTATAAAATAAATTATTTCCAAAAATAAAACCTAAATTCAAGAGTCCTATTATACTAAAGATTACAATAAATGGAATATAATGATTGAAATTTAAGTTTTTAATTGAATCCCTTTCAATATAATGAGGTCGATTACTGAAATAGATCTGAACGAAACTAATGGATATAAAAATTAATGTTAATAGTAAATATAAAAAAAATAAACTGATAACTAAAAGAGAGATAAATGAAAGAATTGAAATTGACCTAATTCCTTCAGTAGAAAATATTGTCATTAATGCATTTAAACAATTAAAAGATAAAGGTAATGAAATAATTAGCCCAGATGATAAATAAATTAATCCAAAACTATGATATTTTTCCCAAAACTTACCTAAAAGTTTTAAATTATCATCATAAGTTTCAAGCATTATAGGAAAAAAGGTGTAGAACATCAGAGATTTTACTACAGTAATGATCAGGTAAGAAAATAATAATAGATTAATATAAGTTGGATTTAGTGCGAAGGGAGTTAGAAAAATTATATATGAAGACAAAACTAAAAATATGTTGAAATCTGCACAAATAGAAAATCCAAATATTTTTTTTATTGAAAAGGTGTCTCCATCTACTGATGTAAATAATTCTGATAATAAAGAAACTAATGAAATGATTAAGCCAATACTAGAAATAAATAAAATTATAATGCCATTGATGATAAGAGTATAACTGAAAATAGATAAAAATCTGAATATTATAAAAATACTAATAAAACTGAAGTTTGAAAATAAATATAGACTTGTATAGGAAGAATCTTGATAATAATTCTTTAAATGGAAAATGGAAAATGGGAATAATCCACAAGGGATCCCCATACCTAAAAATAACAACGTAGAGATTATGATATTATTCAAATCTGATATCTTCATCAATTTAATTTCAGTTAAATTAAGAGTTCCAAATTCTATATATATTAAATAACTTGCTATAAAGATTAAAATTATACTTATACCAACCGCAGCAAAATAAAGTCTTAATAGATTAAATTCTTTTGGATAATTACTAAAAAAAAAATAATGCCCATTAAAATCATAATTAGAATAAAACTAGAAAAAATAGCTAGAATATTTGAAGATAAGATTGTACCAATCATCCCTAATAAAATTAGTAAGATTATTCCATCAAATAAATTTTCATTAATTATTTTAACAAATTCTTCCTTGGAAAATAGGATTACTATTAAACCCATTAAAAAAATTATTTCAATTATAAAAAATGTACCTGTATTTAGATTTAAATTATAATCTCTTTGAATTAAATTAAGATAATAATAAAGACCAAGTAATAAAGAGTTTAAAAACAAGGCAAAAAAAAGAATAAATAATGTAAACATTTTTCGATTAATTCTTTCTTTTATGAGTAAAACTAATGGTATTCCTGCAATTAATATTAGAACTGGCATTAATGAAGCAAGAATAATTATAGAGACCATTATTTTATCACCGTTGTTGTTTTTTATTAAGTATAACAATTGTTTCATTTACCTTTAAATCTTCCCAAACTTCGTTCTCTATTTCCACAAATAAAAGGGCATCATTGCGGGTATAGAAATAAGGTAAAATGTGAACATATGAGATATAAAGCAAATCTAGAATTATTAAAAATAATAATAAAAATTGGATTATAGGAATAGTTATAATGAAATTCAAAATGAGTAGAAACAATAGAAAGATAATCGAGCTTATTACACTCCGATTTTCTTCACTAGACATAAAAATTGCTATAATTAAAACGATGGCAATAATGACAATGTAAGTAATTAATCCAATTAATTCTAATAAATTTATCATCTAAATCCAATCAGAAGTCTATAGTCTATAATTTAATTCATTATGTATTTATTTAATCTTCAAACTTAAAAAATTTAATTGAAATAAGATTTTATTCAATAAAGAATAAAGCTAAGATAAAAAGAATTATTAAATTTTTTAATTTGTTATCAAGCACATTTAAATACAATTTATAACATAATTTATTCAAACATTATTTAATTTTTTATTATTTAAATTAGGAGAACTACAAGATATTCTTTAAAATTATGATTGTTGATGAAATAAATATTAAAATTATAGTTTTAGGGCAAGGTGGCGTAGGAAAAACATCAATAGTGAATTCATTTTTAAAAAAAGGCGTTCCAGAAAGATACATTCCTACTATAGGTAATGCTATCTCGCGTAAAGATTTTATTCTTGAGAAGAAGAAAATGCGGATTAGGATAAATATCTGGGATACAGGAGGGCAACGTTCTTTTAATCCTTTAAATCCCACAATTTATAGTGATATTGATGCTTCATTTTTAGTATTTGATTTAACAAAACCAAAAGATACTTTATTAGAATTAAAAGAAAATTATTTAGAAGATCTTTTAAAAAATGCTAAAGAAAGTTTTATTTTTTTAGTTGGAAATAAGTTAGATTTAATTTCAGATAAAACACAATTGACAAAGACCATAAAGGATAATTTTATTGAAGGAATACCTTCCATTTTAACATCTGCTAAAACCACTGAAAATGTAAATGATGCTTTCATTTTATTAATCTATAAGTATTTAGAAAGCTTAGCAGAAAGATTTAATGAACAAAAGTTTAAGGGAATTGCAGGAGAATACCTTAAATTAGTTGACAAAAAAAAAAATGAACTAGAAAGCTTGTTAATTAATCCAGAAAATATAGATTCTTTCACTTTAGAAAAACATGCTATTCCAAAAATTTCTAAAAAAACATTAAAAGATACTGAATCTGAAGATTCTAGTTTAAAAGAATATGTGAAAATTCGGGAACAAATGAAAAAAATTGAGATAATCAAGGAAGAAATTATTGAAAATTTTAATACAAATTTATCAAAAATAGAAAAACTTATCAATAAATTAAAATCTACTCCAATAAATTTGTTAATTGAAACAATTAATAAAACAAGGGATCAAATGGAGGATATAAAAAATGATTTTAAATTAAATTTAGATTCCTTATTAAATTTAGAAAAAAGCGAAAAGTAGGAAAAAAAGATAAATACAATAGATATTAAAAAAAGTAAAGACTTTAAAAAATCAAATTATAGGTGGAGAATTATTTCAAAAGAGAAAGAATTCGTTTTTAATTTGGGAGAATATAATAAAATAAAGGATCACATTAGCAAACTTGAAATAAAAATAAATGAACTAAATAAAACGATTTTAGATAACATTAAAACAACGAATAATGATATAAAATCAATAAAAGATGAAATCAAATTAATTAATGGAAAAATTGTTAAAAATGAAAAAAATTTTCAGGGGAATTTAACAAAAAATGTAAAAGAAATTCAAGACAAAATAGTTAAAAATGAGAAAGGCTTTCAAGAGAGATTAGTGATAAGTGAAAAAAAAATTCTAGATAAAGTAGTTAAAATTGAAAAGGATTTTCAAGGGAGTTTTACAAAAAATGTAAAAGATATTCAAGATAGTATAACCAAGAATGTAACAGAGATTCAAGATAAAATAGGTAAAATTAAAAATGATTTACAAGAGAGCATAGCTATTGATAAGAAAAATCTAATAGAACAAATCAAAACACAAGAAGAAATCACAAAAGATATCGTGAAAAAAATTCAAGATAAATCCATGAATGAATTAATAAAATTACTTTCTGATATAGATGATATTAAAGGTCAACAAGATATATTAAAAATCTCTTATACATTAAATGAGAAAAAACTTTTAGAGAAAGTAAAAGTGATGATCGAAGCTGAAATAGGCATGGTCACTAAGAAAAAAGAAAATGAGTTATTAATGAAAATGTGGATTGATGATTTAAAACAAATCATCTCAGATTTTGAAAGTTTAAAAAAAGTACAGCCGAAAGAATTCATGCTTCAGATCAATGAGATCACAAAAACTATTGAATTATTCAAGCAAAAACTTAGATCTTAAAAAATAATTTTGAGTATTTAACTATTAACTCTTATTAATTAATACAAAACTTAATTAAAAAGAATTAAAAATTAATTTATTGTTTTATTTTTGGAGGAGGGACATATACAGTTCTTTGACCTTCAATGAGAGAAATTGCAGATTCTGGGCAAAAATGAGAGCAAACGCCACATCCAATACAAAATAACTCATTTATTTTAGCTTTCCCTTCATCATTTAACTCAATTGCATCTACTGGACACTTATCAAGACAAATACCACTTCCATTGCATAAATCTTGATTTATATTGGCCAAATAATTTGTAGCATTTACCATTGGAACAACTCCTTCTTTCCATAATAGAAAAGTTCCACAACAACATTTACAACAATTACAAATGCTAGTTTCATCTCTAGATATATTTCCAAGAGGATGGTATGCTTTATGAATAAAACCTTTTTCTTCAACCATTTTAAGTATATCTAAAGCCTCTTCTTTAGAGATCATTCGCCCAAAACCTTGATTTACTACGAATCGAGCAGATTTTCCAAGAGTAAAACATGTCTCTCGTGGAGCATCTATTTTGCAGGAATCCCCTAAAAGATCCTTATGATGCCTGCAAAAGCAATGTGCAATTGCGATATCATCAAATTTTTCAATAATTTCTTTAATTTTTTGTGTAGGGAGGACTTGTTCTATAGGTGGCTCAACCTCTTCATTAACCTCTATTAAGATCTCTTTTCCCTCCGCATTCTCATATATTGGGATAGTTCTATCTACTGGAGGTAATTGTTTAAACATTGGCAACATTATTTCATATCTGTCTTGAATTAAATCCCTCATTTCATCGAATAATATTTTAAAAAGCTCGGCAATTGTTTTTTCTTTCTCAGTATATTCAATTTTTTTCATAAATTGATATTCAAATACACCCACCATGATTAATGGTAATATCCTATAGATTTCCAAACCGCTTGAACTTGTTGATATGAAAACTGCACCCTTTTTAGCAAGGGATTGAGCATTTTTTAATATTTCTTCCTCTGACATTTTACTAAATTTCTTAAGTTCTTCCAAAGTTAATGAAGCTTTTCTTCTAAATGCCTTGTTAATGAAATCAATTTCACTATCATTGTAGATAAGTTTCATGATATCAATTAAAGTGTCACTGATCGGAAATGGGAGCATTCCAGACTTAACAATTATTCTTGCTGCCTTTTTATACGTTTCTTCTGACATTGTTAATCCTATATTTTGTTATATTATGGGTAATTTAATTCATAGAAATTTAATAATTCTTTTTAA
>JAEOTJ010000022.1 GCA_016839905.1 Promethearchaeota archaeon
CAATTAAATTTTTATCTGAATGGACAGCCTTAATTGGTGGATATTCAACAGTAATTTTAATAGCTGATCATGTCAGCGGGTTTTTAAATAAGAAATTAGTTAATGAATTTTTCGCACCATATCATAAGAAATTAATTGAAGCATTAAAACCACTATCTGGGGGAATGCTTTACCATAGTGAAAATAGAAGCTATCATTTTATTGATCAAATAGGTAATTGGGGGTATAATATATTTCATGGACAGGATTGGGCTTTAGGAGGAGATTTAAGGAAAACTAAAGAAATTGTTTCAAATCTAGAAAACAGGTATGCTTTAATGGGACAAGTGCCGGGTCGCGATGTTATGTTACGAGAACCAAACGACAAAGTTGTTGAAAGAAAAATCATTGAAAATATTCAAATTTATGGTCCTGGAAGTGGTTATATGTTATCTACTGGAGGAGGTATTAACCGTGGGACTCCATTACGAAGATTAGACATGATGATTGACCTTGCTGATAAATATGGACGATATAAAACAAAAAATAAATTAATTAATCCTGAAGAAGAATAAAAAGAGGTAAACATAATGAGTGAAGAATTAATAAATGCTATGGTAGAATTAGAGGATGATCTTGTTTTAAAGTTGATAAAAGCCCAGTTAGAAAAGCGTGATCCGTTGGATATTTTTGAAGATTTAAAAGTATCACTTACAAAAATAGGTGATTTGTTTGAATCTGAAGAATATTTTCTATCTGATTTAATAATCGCGGCAGATACCTTCAAAGAAGCCAGCAAGTTAATGGAACCTTATTTTTCTAAAAAACTCGATGAAATTAAAGGAAAAGTACTTATGGGTACTGTTGAGGGTGATATGCATGATATTGGTAAAAATATAATTATTACCTTGTTGAGATCTGAAGGATTTGAAGTAATTGACCTAGGTATTGATGTATCCTCAGAAGAATTTCTGGAAGCGGTAAAACAAAATCACCCAAATATTGTAGGATTATCCGGACTTCTAACTTCCTCGAAAGAGCCAATGAAAAAAACAATTGAATTAATAAAAAATGAATATACAAACACAGAAAAATTAATTTTCATAGTTGGCGGTGTAGCTATTAATGAAGATTGGATTAAAGATACCGGAGCAGATTATGGGACAACCAACGCCATAAATGGATTAAAGATTATAAATGATGTTATAAAAAATTTTTAAATAAAATTAATAAAAAATACTATAATTAATAAAATAACAAAAAAAGGTATATTCTTATGGATTTTGAAAAATTAACCGAGCTAATAATTGAATTAGAAGTCGATGATATTGCTGACGCAGTAAAGGAAGCTCTTGAAACAGATGGAAAGGACCCTTTTGATGTATTAAGTGCGCTTACAAAGGGTATGGATGAGGTTGGACGAAGATATGAAGAAAAAGAATATTATTTAACTGAGTTGGTATTAGCTGGAGAAACAATGAAAGAAGCTTTTGTACTTTTACAACCCGCATTAGCCGCTGCGGATAGATCAGAATCAAAAGTAAAAATAATCTTGGCAACTGTTAAGGGTGATAATCATGATATTGGAAAGAATATTCTAGGTTCTCTACTCTTGAGTTCTGGTTTTGAAGTAATTGACTTAGGTATGGACGTTGATGAGAAAACCATAATTGATAAAGTAAAAGAAACTGGAGCTAGTATTGTAGCCTTGAGTTCGCTACTAACTATGACGGTAGAGCAAATAAAGGTTGTACATGAAGCACTAAAAGCAGCAGGTCTTAGAGATGGTGTAAAACTAATTGTAGGGGGGGCTCCATTAAACATGGAACTTGCCAAAAAATTAGGAGCAGATGATTTTGCGGACGATGCTGTGGATGGTGTTAAACATATAAAGGCTTTGGCCAACTAGAAAAGAAAAAATTGTAATTTTTATTTTATTTTTTATTATTCGTAATTGGGTGAATTACATGAATTGTAGAGAAAGAGTTCTCACTGCTTTAAATCTGGAAGAACCAGATCGTGTGCCCTGCCATACAATATATATTGATGCCAATAATGTAGATGAAATACTTGGAAAACCTCAAATAACGGATTTTGATACAGTCGAACAAGTAAAACGCGATAATCCTGATGGTTGGGCAGAGGAATTGAGTGATTTAATAGAGAGCGTAGAAGCTTCTGTTTTTTCTCGATGTGTAGATGCGGCTGTTGAAATAGGCCTTGATTGTATGCAAGTAGGGATGATTCCCTTATACTTTGTCGAGATCCCAGGTGATGATAGACTCTTAATGAAAGATATATTCGGACGCATTTGGGAAGCGAGAAACAACGAGGGAAATTTCAATCCGTACTATTTATATGGTACAATGGACACTCCTGAAAAATGGAAAGATACAAAA
>JAEOTJ010000023.1 GCA_016839905.1 Promethearchaeota archaeon
ATATTGCGAAAATTCGAAGAGGAAAATCTCAAATAGAAAAGGAAATCGCCGAAGAAAGAATTCAGATGGCGGAAAAAAGATTAAAGATAGCAAAATCACAGGGTAATTTATCAAAGAAACAATTTTCATACGTTAAATTGGCAAGAAGCGGAGCACTAGACGAAAAATTACAAAAAGCTAAAAAATTAATTAACGATACCAGAAAAGACTTAACACAGGCTCGTGAAGACTTCGTAAAAACAACTGAGGAATTAAAGAAAAAAGAAAATAAGTTAGCGAATGTCAAAAAGGAATTATCTGAGAAAATATCTGAGGGAGAAAAAATTAGACATCCTCCATAGAAATAATTAACATTTTCATTATTTCTCATGTAATAAATATGGTATAGATATAGCTACTTCACGACTTGCTCGTATAGAAAAATTTTTTTTTCAGTATTTATCAATTTAATAAAATTCTTTAAATAAACTAACAAATTATTCAGAATTCTTATGATAAAAATAGCGAACTTAAAAAAAAAAAAGCCAATAATAAAAAAAATTGGTGAACCCCCAGGGACGCTTCTCTATACGGGAGAATCTGAAAAAGATAAGGTTAAGATTCGAATAATCGATTATAATGAGAAAGATTTCAAAATCTCTGAAGATGAACATTTACCTGAGAATTTTGAAAAAAGAGAAAAAAATTATATTAGATGGATAGATATTAAAGGAATTAAAAAAATTGAGGTAATTGAAGAACTCGGAAAAGGCTTCAATTTGCATCCGCTAGTTTTAGAGGATATTGTAAATCCTCATCAACGCCCGAAATTTGAAGATTATACTCAGTACATATTTATAATTATTAAGCGGCTTATTTGGAATGAAAAAGAAAATGAATTTACATCTGAACAAATCTCTCTAATTTTAGGATCTAATTTCCTTATCTCAATTCATGAACAAGAATCAAATTTGTTTACTCCTATTGTCGAAAGAATCAAAGTAAGTAAAGGGCGAGTTCGTAACATGGAGGCTGATTATCTCCTTTACGCGTTATTGGATGTTGTAATAGATAATTATTTTATCGTTCAAGAAGTTTTGGGCGAACTCATTGAAGAAATCGAAGATGTTTTGATATCAGATCCTAAAATTGAAACATTACAGTCTATTTATCAATTGAAAAGAGATATTATTGATTTAAGAAAATCTATTTGGCCTTTAAGAGCAGTAATTAATAATCTACAAAGAGAACAATCTGATCTTATTTCAGATCACATGCAAATATATCTCAGGGATATTTACGATCATATATTCAGGATTAGCGATTCATTAGAAAACTATAGGGATATCATTTCTGGAATGTTGGACATGTATTTATCGAGTGTGAGTAATAAAATGAATGAAATTATGAAGGTTCTAACTATAATATCTACCATTTTCATTCCTCTCTCTTTTCTTGCAGGCCTCTACGGGATGAATTTTGCTTTCATGCCAGAATTACATAATCCATTTGGATATCCTACTTTACTCATCGTAATGGTGTCAATCTTAACAGTAATGTTATTTTATTTTAGAAGGAAGGGATGGATTTAATCAATTTTATAAGTACTATCGCTATTTCCAATATTGCTAAAATTTATGTTAGATAATTTTATAAAAGATATACGAATGGTAAATTATAATGGTATTCCTTTAATTGATGAAAGCATTAAAACTACATTAATGAGAGGAATAATAGAAGTTTTAATCAGTTAAAGGTGAAGAATATTCAACAATTAGAAGATTTAAAACGAGACCTTGAAAGATATAACGGCATTCTCGATGATAACAATAAACAAATCGTAAGTTTAAATAGTGCTATAAAAAAAATTAAAGATAAAATTAAAGGATTTTTAAATAGAATAAAAGTCGCGAAATCTCTTTTTAATAAAGAAAGAATACATATTGAAGAACTAAAACAATTGGTTATTAATTTTAACAGAAAAACGAAAGATAAAATAACTCAAGATATCAAAAAAAATAAACAATATTATGATAATATTGTTAATGAACTATCTGATTTAGTTAATAGAATCGATGATAATGTTGAAACTTTCTTCGATAATGTATTTAAAACTATATCTGGAGTATATTTTGGAATTATTGGGTTATTGATTTTTACGGTATCAACCAGTTTATCTGTATTTATTTACTTATTGGTTGATCCTAATTATTCTATATATTCAAATTGGATTAGTGATTTAGGAATTGGACCTGGAGGAGCGAATTGGGTTTTTAACATAGGATGGATGGTCTCAAGTATAATTCTATTATTTTTTCATACATATGAAATTCGAGAACTGAAAAATAGAGGAGTCAAGAATAATATAATTAAATTCATGGTGTTTTTCTCTATTTCACTTTCATCTGGGATATTCTTAGTTGGGCTCTTTCCATTAGAACTTGCCCTTTCTCATTCAATCGCAGCATTAATTTACTTTACAGGGGGTTTTGGATTTTTTTCCTTATATGGAATTATAATCTTGAAGATCTCAAGAATGCCAAAAGCCTATTCTATAATTGCTTTTGTAACAGCTTTATCATACATTTTATTTTTTTTATCTCTTAATATTGAATCATTTAGTTCTAATTTGGGAGTTAGCAAGACATTTCTTGAATGGTTAACTCTATTTACGGAATTATCTATGATGTTGGTAATAGTAATAAATTCAATTAATGAGGCTTATTTGAAAAGAAATATTAAAAGAGAGAAAAGAAAAATCATTAACATAAAGAAACTAATTCTTTTTAAAGAAAAATTTAATTTAACTTAATATATAATAGATAGCAATTCTTTAGATGAGAGTGCGTTGACTAAGTGCTTTGAATCTTTTTTTTTTACTTTTTTAGTTTCACTCAATTCCCGTTTAGTGTTTATTTCTTTTTTCTACATATTGTTGGTGATACTCTTCTGCTTCCCAAAATTCTGA
>JAEOTJ010000050.1 GCA_016839905.1 Promethearchaeota archaeon
TCTCCCTCTTTTGCAGTTTCCTCTGATAATTTAACTGGTTTTATGCAATTAATCTCGGGGAGATCGTCAGTTTTTGAAATAAACCAAAAACCGTCCAAAATTAGTTGATTTTCAACGATTTTATACCTCATTATATATCCTCTCCGACAACTGGTAGCTGTCATATGAGTTTCAATTCCAAAATCACTTGGCATGAGTAAACCTTTACCCTTGAATCCGACAAGTTCTAGTTTCTTGTCTTTATAAAAAAATCTATCTGGTTCTTGACCTGTCAATTATTTAATCCCTCCATTATACAATTTTTTTTCATATTTCCTTTAATTTTTTGTTATATTTGTAATAATATTTTATTATTTTTAATAAAAATTTTAAAATTATAATTTGAATTAGAATCTCTTAATTCTATTCATGCGTTTTAAGAAAGAGAAATTCTAAAATGTAAAAACCATTGCGCACGTTCTATGCGTGCCAACGCCAAGCCCAAAACCAAGTTTTTTTATAAAAAGCGCTTTTCTCATTCATTTCCATTATTCTCTTTAACTTGGTTGGTATTATTATTTGGTATTAAGGTAAGCTTGTATTTATAGTTTGTTCAAACTGATAATTATGTCTTAATAATTTAATTATATAAAATTCGAAACTCTATCATATTATTGAGTATTTATTAATCCCAGAATCAAAATAGATGAAGTCTCTAGACCTTGTAATGTTAATGTTTTAAACACTAATTTACAGAACTATATAATATAAACTCTTGTTTGAGAGTTCTTCTCTATAAATTATTTCAATATCCTCGAGGATAGTAATATATTTTTTAATTGTATTTAGATGCATACCCAATTGTTTTGATAAATGTGTTCTTGTATATCCCTTATTTTCAAGTTTTAAATACTCTATAATCTCTTTACACTTATGATTTTTAGTAAAATATATTTTTCTAGCTTCTTGACTACTCAGATCATTTGTGAAATAAATATAATGATTATAATGCTTCTTAATCTTAATGCGTTTTATAAAACCAAAAAGGAATAAAAGGTTAAGATGCCAGATAACACTATGTGTTGGAAGTTCTAATTTTTTTTTAATTTGGTGAAAATATACAGCAGAATTCTCACAAATAAAACCGTATATTTGTATTCTTACTTTGTTTTTTAAAATATCATCCTTAGTTAATCTCGAACCTTCGATAATATATTTCTTTTTTAATAGAGATTTTATAATTTGTTTAATTCTTTTAGAATTTATATTATTTGATTTTTTAAATAATTCTGAACTAATTACGGGTAATAATTTGTCAACCTCTAAAGGTCTTCTTTTTTTTAAATAAACTTGAATTAATTCATATACTAATTTCTCTTGATCAAGGAGTTGGTCTGACATTTTTTTTAGAGAACCTCCTAATAATACCCTTCCCCTTTTTCTAGAGATTCAACCATTTCAATCATTTCATTGATAATTTTAGTTCGCTCAATGGGAGAAAGCGCAAGCATGGTAGTAATAAACTCTTTTTTCTCCTCCTCATCCCATTTAAATCTATTAACTTTTTCATAAAATTCTAAATCTATAATTGTTATAATGGCTATTTTCTTCTTTTTTTTCTTACTATCCTTTCTCTTTTCAGATTGCTTTAGTATCTTCGCTGGCTTTGAAGGATCAAAACGAGCATTACATACCCAACAAGCATTTTCTCTATTGGATAAGGTATCTGAACAATTTTTGCAATAAAATGCATAACAATCTGGACACATATACATATCTCTTCCTAAACCTGTTTTACATACAAGACAGCGTCTCTTTTCTTTAGAGATTGACACTTCTTCCTCAGTAATTAATTCACGTCTTGAAAATACGCTTAAAATAGACTTATTTTCTTCTAATTCCTTTTCTATTTTAATTATTTCTGGAGGTTTTGAGGTTTTAACTGCATTAAGAATAAAATATATAAGAAGAATAGTAGAACCAGAAATCATAACAACAATCGCAATTATGAAGAGATAATGCACTCTATGGAAAAGAAATAAGTAAAATATAAAGTAAACTGCGACAAACAAGGTTATTGTATATGTAATAGAACATAATATCAATGCAGTTTTAACTTGAGACTTTTCCTTATGTTTGATAACCACTGGAGAGATGAAAAAAATCCCACCAGCAACCAGACAAGAATATGTAATAATCGGAGAAAAGGAAATAACCTCTACAAGAAAAACTGATTGCAATATTGCGCCAAAAAGATATACCACGGCTCCTGTCAATAAAAAAATGGATATTATTTTGAATTCTTTCCCAGATTTTATTGCAAACCATAAGAGTACAGCACAAAACGCTGTAGCATTAAAAATATAGGAGATATATACAAAAAATCTTGGATGAAAATAAAGATCTATACTAAAAAATACTACTAGAAGGAGAATAAGAATTAAATTGATAATAAATAGAATGTATTTCGTCTTTTTCATCGTTTTATCAAAAATAAAAAAGAAAATAGTAAGTCCAATCGCAAAACTAAGAATTGAAATTAAATCTAAAGAATGTTCAAACGGGATTATAATAGTACTCAAAAATCTAAAGAATTGGTTAAATGCCAAGCCAAAAGAAACGCTTGTAAATCCTAACATTAATAATTTTTCATCTTTTTCTTCTTTCTTTAGAGAATATGAGAGATATACGAAAGCACAAGTGAATAAGATAAAAATTGTTAAAGTCCAAAAGAATTGATATAACTTGTCTATATAACTTATTATAGAAATCAACTATTAGTTATTAAATAGATTTGATGAATAAATTCAATTTTGCATTGAATAAAATATTTATACTTTTTTAGCATTAAAACCTTTTATTTTAGGTGATAATCCAATTTTTTTTTATTTTTGACAATTACTTTTAATTAATAAAAATGTCAAATCCCTAATTCTTTAATAAGAAATAGTTCAAAGAGTTACCAAATCTAACAGTTACCAGATCCTTTTTTAAATATTCTTTGGTATTTGTTTATCAATAATTATATTTACAAAAAATAAAAAAATCTAAAAAAAAAGGTGTAAGAGTTGAAAAAGAAACATTTAACTATCTATATCTTTTTTGGTCTGCTCGTCTTTTCAGGGGTTAATCTAAGGAGCATTCAATTGACTGGCGAAAATGATGAGCTGACTGAAAATATAATATCGAACGAAGTTGTTGAGATTAAAAGTATTCCAAAATCATCTGCATACACAGTAAGAGGTCCCATTGAAATTAATGGTTCGGCTACCGGTGTCGGCGCTAACAATTGGACATGGGCTAAAAGCCAAGGGATATGCACAGGCTACGGTAATTCTACTCACCCTTATATTATCGAAAACTATGAAATTGATGGTGGCGGTAGCGGTGGCACACAAGGCATTTGGATAAGGAACTCTATGGCATATTTCGAGATAAGAAATTGTTACGTTTATAATGGTGTAAGGCAAGCAATAAGATTAGAATACACAGGTAATGGCACTATATCTAATAATATTATAACGCAAGACTATTATGCTTCTGAATCAAGGACTATAGGTTTGTATTATAATTGTGTAAATAATACTATATTCAATAATACATGTAATTTACGCCCAATATCCTTATCTTATAATTGTGATGACAATATAATTTATCAAAATACAATAATCTGCACGGATAATGATGGCATGCAAATGGGCATGGGTATTTATTTATATGATAATTGCGACAATAATAATATTACAGGGAATTATATTGAAAGACATAATTATTACTCAATTACACAAGCAGTATTTGTGTTTGGATATTGTCATGATAATATCATTCATAGAAATTTTTTTAAAAGTAAAGATGCTAGTCGTGATGTGGCGTATGGGTTAGTTGTGGCTGATAATAGTAATAGGACAGAAATAACAGAGAACTATTTCATATCTTTTGAAAGTTGCATATATGTATTAAGTGATAGTGATGATACTGTAATTCAAGACAACATACTTTCAGCATTAGTAGGTAGTTATGATTTCATATCTGATGATTGTGTTGGCACAATGGTAAGTGGTAATTATTATCTCCCGAAGGCTCCAGAATTGTATGTAAACAAGGTAAATCAAACCTACTCAGAAACGGGGTTTCATTTAGGACTGGAAGTAGTCAGCAGTCAAAATTTCCCTCTTAAAATAGATTCTATAGAAATGTGGTGGGATGGCAATCCCGTTCCTCAAAATAATATTATTGATAAGGGAAATGGGTTCTATGAAGTTTCGCTTTCGCCGAAGCTTGTCGCACCTGGAGCAGATCCAATTCTATTTAGTATGTCCATATGCTCATGGACTCATATAGATATGTATTGTGAACTAAATATTGCTGTCGATCCGGAAGCCGTGGATAAGAGTCCTCCTTCTGATGATGATGATAAATCGGATACTTTAAGCATCATTGGTGGTCCAAGTATGTTCTTAATTGTTGTAATTTCGGCAGTTGCATCTGTTATTATAGCAACGAGATTAGCAAAAGTGAGAAAATTATCAAGAAGTTAAAACCTAAATTTTAAAATTTTTTTTTTTCATTCTATTAAAATTTGAATTAGAATCTCTTAATTCTATTCATGCGTTTTAAGAAAGAGAAATTCTAGAATGTAAAAATCATTGCGCACGTTCTAAGCGTGCCAACGCCAATCCCAAAACCAAGTTATATTGCATAAGACGCTTTTTCTATCCAAGTTTTTCATATTATCCTACCAACTTAGTTTTGAATGTTATGAATAAATTAAGGCTTAGGATGTATTTATATTTTATTTAATAGCATTAGTAAAAACTTAACAAAATTAAAAACAACAAATTAAAAAAAAAAGATTCGACAATAATCATAAAAGAGTCTTTCACATTTTTATTTACTACTTGTATAATTATTACTTCTAGACTTACATTAACTCATAAAAACTAAATTCTAAAGCCGTCTCTTGAAAATGGGGCTTTCTCAGTAACGGCAACATTTTCTGCTTGAGTCCTTTTTATCCTTCAACTGTATCAAATTCAAATTTTTCAATCATCATTTAGATTTCATTTCTGTTTATACAATAAAAATAGAAAACCTACGATAATATTCTTACTTTTTATAAAGTATAATATAAAATGAATCGATATACAAAACTTAGGGATTCTTTTTTTCTATATATTATTCCAAATTATAAATCCTAGAAATAATATAGAGGTTCTAATTAGAAATGATCACTTTCAGAATTTAAGCTTATAGAACCTTGAGTTCTTTGGAGTAAATAAATAAAAATTTTATATCCACAGAGTTTTAGGAATTTAGAAATTTTTTACAATAGATATAAATATGATTATTGCTATTATTAATATAGACACAAAAAAAATTTGAGATCCTTAAAATCTTTAAGTTTAAGATTTGTTTTTAAATCGAATCTTTTGTATCATTGTCATTTTTTATTGTTTCAACAATGAATTTAGAATAGTATCTTTTAACTTTTTTGATTTTAATCGTTGAATATACAATGAGATTTAAATAATAGGTATTTCGATGAGCTAAACTGTAAAAAATCAGGGGAGTCGAGCTATTTTTATAGAATATACCCCCCTATTCTCTATTCCCCTGACCTTTCAAAATTTGATAAATTTAAGGTGAAATAACTTGAAAATAATATTAAAAATGAAGGATAAAATAAAACGGAAGAAAATTTTAAAATGGATTCGAAAGAATTTAGAAGAGTTGGGATATGAAATAGTTAAGAGAGAGAGAATAAGAAATCCCGAAGAAAAATCATCAAATTTTGACACAAATCTAAATATTACTGAAAATAATGATTTTTTCTTTAACAAAATTTGGGAAATTGATAAAATTTCCGGAGACACCATAGAATCTGTGAAAGATCCCAGAAAAAGAAAAGATATTTTTAAAAATATAACTATGGAGTTCAAAATTATAAAAAATAATAGCGTTGCAACCACATAAAAGAAGGAAAAATTTTTTGGAAGTACGGAAATATAAGGATGTGGTTTCTGCGGAAGGGATATTAAAGTATACTAAAAATTATCCCACAAATGTTGCAGAAATCCAAAAAAACTAATTTTCATGGAAACTAATGAGAATCTGGTGCAAACCGAACATCTGAGTAAATTTAAAAATACACAAAAACTAAAACTTATGAAAAAGAGGTGAATAAAAGATTACTGAAAGTGAATCTATTTTTGAGTTATTAAATAATCCATATATGATTTGTATAGAATGTCAAAAAACCTTTATTTCTTACGACGGAAGCTTAGTATGTAATGATTGTAAGGTAAATATTAAGTTTTTATCATAAATCTTTTTTATCAAATATAAAAGCAGTAGAAATTTCGGTTGTTCCATTCATTTATAAATCTTATAACTTATAATAATTAGGTTTAAGAAGAGTAAATGAGATTTGAATAGTATGTAGAAAAAATGGGTAGGAGATAAAAGAATGAAAAAAAATAAAATTGTCAAAAAAATGAAAAAAAATAAAATTGTCAAAAAAATGAAAACATTTAAATGGAATTTGAGGAATTGGAAGCGTGAAAAAATGAATGAAATAGAGGAGACTAATGATTGGGATGAAAAAGATGTGGAAGCGGAGAAAGAAGGCGAAAACGAAAACGATTTCCACGAAGAAGTGTCGATGAATCATGAACTTCAATAATTCCACTAATATCTATACCGATTATCTCTTGTTGCTTTTCGCTTCTTAATTATTTAAATACTTATTTAATCTTGACATTAAATATTTATTTGGAAAATTAAAGAATTGACAAGATAGGACTACAAATACACTACAAAACTATATTAATACGAAGATACTATATCATATTCGGTAAAATTTCATTAATTTTTAGGTTTTTTCATTGTTCCTGATCAATTTGAAAATCTATTGACCAGGAATAAGATTTCTTACAATTCATATTTAAAAATAGCTTTTTGCTGATATTCGAACAAGTCTTTGGATTATGGGCAAAATTTCCTAAAATTATAAGAATATTTTATCTAAAACAGGGGAATTAGCTGGTTAATGATAAAATTTCGTTAATCTCTTTTTCAATCATGGATATATCTTCAATTGCTTTCCTAAATTCTTCTTTAGGTACTTTATTCCGGTTGAGTAATATCTTAGCGAGGGTTTTATATTTGGATATCAGTTGTGGATCAGCGAAATTTGCTAGCTTTAAACAAAATGAATAAAGATATGAATAAGTCTCTGCATATTTAGAGTAGTCTAATGATTCTCTCATTTTACCTAAGTAATAATTTAACCTTAAGTTTCGATCCTTTATTTCATCTTTAAGAGATTTAGCTTCTGTTTGGTATTCTATAAATTTCTCATCATCTCGGAGTTTTTCAGAGATCTCAATTAATTGTTTTGAAATATTATATTTATTTATAAAATTCTCTTCTTCCCTACGTTTGATTTCTAATTCCTCCCTTTCTTTTAACAAGTCTTCTCTTAATTGTTCAGATAAACTCCCTTTTTGCTCCCAAATAGATTTTAGAATCGTACCTTGATCAGTAGTTAGAGAGGAACTAGAATTAAATTTCTTATATGAAAGGATTAGTTTTATTATTTTTAAATCAAACATCTCGAGCTTTTCTGGGTTATGGTCCCAGTTAATAAACAAATCTTGATGTTTCAGGATAATTCCAATAATTTTGGGGATTAATTTTTGAACTTCTTTTATATCTTCCCTATCAGTAATAATAACTAAATCTGATATCGTTTCCAATATCCGTGTAATTAAAACGACATATTCACCTAATTCTATAGTATTCAATGATTCAGAACTACTTTCAGTGAGCTCTGAAACAAAAGTCTGTAAAGCAGAAAAAAATGAATCAAACATTTCTAATTTTTCATCACTTTGAAAATTCTTATTATACATAAGATCCTTTGTATTACTCTGAAAAATATAAAGTGCCTGTATCATCCTAAAATTATCTAACGATTATCTTATCTATTTTAACAATAAAATAATTAAAAAATAATTTATACTTATCTTTTTCTACAATCCTTTTAAAATAGAAAAAAATGCTATATCGAGAAGGTCTTATTTCTCATCAGAAAAATTCATGATCTTTTTAGTGAGTTAAATAAAA
>JAEOTJ010000065.1 GCA_016839905.1 Promethearchaeota archaeon
AAATAATTATAATTTCTATAGTTTATCAATGGTTATAAGTGGTGGATTAGGACCACAAGGGCAGGGATTTACTTATTCTACTCCTGAAGGAGAAGTCATTGAAATTTGTTCGGATCAAAAAGAAACCAAGGCAATCATAATAAAATACAAGCAATTCATAAAACAACAATTTTTGGCAAGATTGGAAGTTGAGATAAAAAAATTACATATTGAAGGAAAAATAATTGAGAACATTCTTAATTTCTTGTATAATCTTTTACATGGAAAAGAATTGATTAACTATTATAAGAGAGATTTAATTATTAAGAAAATCGACGATTTTTTTTCTCAGGATGAAGGTTTCCATCGTACTTACGATCATAAACATGAACAATTATTAAAAAAGATCTCGAATGCAATAGATATCATACTACGGTCAATTAAAATGATAGATCAATTTAAGTGTAGGATGGATTTAGTGGCTGAGAATAAAATAAAATCTGAAGAAATTGCTAGGTTGACCAGCCTTAAAGAAAAATCGCATTATGATGTTTTGAGAGAAAGAATATTTTTTAAACACATAGTAAAATCATATATTCAAATCCTTGAAAATGAAAAAGGTCAAATAAAAAGTAAAAATGATTAAACAATAAATAAAATAATAGAATTTAAAATAATAGAAAATAAGATTTAAAATCTTATTCTAAATAAGAAGTATTGAATTTGAAGGATGATTTTTTACTTTAATTGTGCTTTTTTTTGCTCATTTTTAAATTCTGAATCTGATGGAGATTCTCTTTTATTTTCTCGTCTTGTTTTTACTAATAACATCGTACCACTTCCAATTGCTCCACCTAAAGCACCAAATAATATTCCAAAGATTAAAATAATAGCGATTATGATCCATCCGAAGCCGAAATCACCAATGATTATTGAAGCAAACTGATCTAGATTTGTATAAGCATTTCGAGTTATCATTGCAAAAATCATATAAATCGTCCAAGCTAAAGAAATTCCTATTGCTCCACCGTATATTCCTTTCCTTGGCTTTTTATAATTAATTATTCCTGCCACTACACCTGGAATTATGATCAATTGCCAGAAATCTATGAAAGTAAGTAAGTAAGCAATGAAAGCAGTAAGAAAGATTGCCATAAAATAGTTTCTTTTATCTATATCCATATTAAGTATTTGCTGTTTTATTTTCATTCTAATCACCCCTGTTAAATTTTTTTCCTTTCTCTTTTGAAGGTTTTTTACTTAAATGTCTTCGAACCACTAAAATACTTACTATTCCTGCGCTTAATCCAATAACTATGAAAGCAGTTAGAAAAATTATCCATTCTCCACCTTCTTCTGCCGGTAATAATATCAGCTGAGATTCAATATATTCTTTAGGGAATTCTGATGGTGTGCTATAGAAATATTGACGATGATATTTCCCCTGTAAAAATAATTCCTCTAATTGATCAGAATAATGCTTGGAATTTGATAAACCTCGTTGTCCAGATGGAATCACGCTATAAGAATTTTTAATATCGCTTAGGTCTATAATCATTCTTTCAGAAGCACCATGGGTTGCATATTTTACATCATTTATGTTTTCGATATTGGCATATGAGGGATTTATAGTATATCGTTCTCCATCTGCCTCAAATGGTCCTTTACTAAAAGCCTTTAATTTAGTGATGTGAGCAACGTAGATTTCATGTATATCTCCCCAACGCCATTCTATAACATCTTGAGTTCCATAAAAGGAATTACATGCCCCAATAGTTGAAAGTAAAGCTTTAATTATAATATCATCTCTATCTTCGGTACTACCAGTATTTGCATCATCAAACCATATGGAAGTCTTATTTTTCATTAATTTTTCTAGCACGTTTAATCTTGGTTTTAAGTTGGCAACTTCTTTAAATTCATCATTAAAAGTATAATTCATCAAACGATCACGCCAGACACGGTAAATTGTCGGGGCAGACAAATCTTTATCCATATCATAATCCCAATTTTTTAACTGTGTTAAAATATTATTAATGGTTGAATTTTTTTCTGAATAATTTTCAGTTGCATTAATGAGATACGGTGTAAATACTTGGGCTGGAACTGACTTAATATCTAATTGGATCTCCTTCATTATTTCGATACCAACAGTTCCGTCGATTGAGTTATTCAATAATTCATTAATTCTCCTTGCTCTATAACCCGAAGCATAATCATTTTGCAAGAAATATTTAGTATAGTTTGGTCCTACTGAAATTTGGTTCGCTGATGCCAAATAATGTTGACTTGGATTTTCAGTATGTGGTAATTCTTCAAAAGGAATAAAATCATTCCAATTACCTTTACCATTGCTTCCATTATAAGGGAATGTACCATTGTTCTCCCTGATTGGTACTAAACCAGTAGGACGAATTCCAATATTTCCATAGATATCAGCATATATTATGTTCTGAGCTGGACTAGAGAATTTTTTTGAAGCTTCATTAAAGTCCGTGCGATTCTTGGCATGATTTAATTCATATATTGCACTAAACATATCATCCACACGATTTCCTGTCCAATTAGGGGCCAGAATAATGTTGGATCCTTCTAAGAGGGGAGGAATTTCATCATCACTTAGAAGATCATTTAAGACAGGGCCATGAACTGTTTCCTTAACCGTGAAATCAACAGGTGATTGCCCTCTTACATTTATTTTATAAGTACGTTTCGTGTATGGAGTTATAACACCAT
>JAEOTJ010000066.1 GCA_016839905.1 Promethearchaeota archaeon
ATAAGAGAAGATATTATTATGTCCTGCCCCTTCTATAAGAATTAATTCCTTTTCAACACCTTCCGGAATTGAATGATAAATTAATTTACCTTCTTCTACTTTTACAATCCAATCGGCAGTACCATGAATCACTAGTGTAGGTTTTTGGAATTTTTTAATCCTTATATCATTAGAATATGGTGTTAAAATATCTTTAGTGATTTCGGGTACTTTAACTCCAAATAAATCAGTCATCAAATTGTAGATGCTCGCAAATCCACTTTCAAAAATTACCCCGCGCACCTCCTTAGGATTATTGCTTCCAATTTCAGCAGCGCATGCACTTCCTAAAGATCTACCTTTTATAAATATTGAATTATTTAACCCTTTATCATTTACCCAATCTCTAAATTGGTTATATATTGGCATGGCATCATTAATTAATCCACTATAAATGGGCATGCCCGTTGAAAATCCATAGCCTCTAAAATCCATCACTGCTAAATTAACCCCAATATCAAAATAACTTGAAGCAAAATATTGATAATCAAAAGCAATTTCACCATTACCATGAAACATTAAAATTGTTGGAAGATTCTTATCATTTAGAAAGAGAAAGCCTCCAATTAAGATATCCTCTGAGATTTGAAATTTTAAAACTTTAATATCTAGAGGTAAATTATCTGGGATCTTAATTTTTCGAGGATAAAACACGATGCTTGAGATTCTTGGATTATCTAAAAAAAAATCAACCATTTCTATCTTAAATTTTATTAATGGAATATAATTATGTGATAATTGATTTGTTACGAGGTGCTTTTCCTTTTCCATAAGTATGGTATAGCCCTGTTCTTCTGGCACATTCCGAAAAACTACGATATACATCTTTCTGTTGTTTATATAACGCACAAGTTTTATATATAATGGGATTCCACATGTACATATCATCTTTTGGGTTATACCATAAGTCTTCATCTATTAAAACTTGTTCAAAGTCTTTTTCATCAATTACATTTTCAAGATCCTGCTTATTTAACATTATTATTAAAGGAATTTCCTTGATTAAACGATCTCCTGCAACTTCTATTAATTCCTTTAGAGACTTTATATTATCTTCAAATAAATGCATTTGAGAATCTACTACAAAAATAACGCCTTGGGATCCTTTAAAAACTTTCTTTCTTAAAGGAAAAAGACTAATTTGCCCCGCTACAGTATGAATATTATATAAGACTTCTTCTTGTTTTTTAGATTGAAATACACCTCTATCAAAATATATTGTTGCACCATCTTCCCTTGCAATTTTAGTTAAATTGCCTTTAGGGATGATATCTATATTCTGTTCTTTTGTTAATTTATAAAGCGTGTCTACTATTGTAGTTTTTCCGCAACTAGCCATACCCCAATAAAGAATTTTATAAATCAATCAATTCCCTCGGTTTTTTTTAAAAATTTTCTATAATTTAAAATATTACTCTAATATATTAAAACTATCTATAATTATGATATTAATTTCTTTAATTGAGTATTAATTATTTAAAATATCAACCATATTTGTTTAAGATATTAAATGTGATTTTTTCAGAATAAATCTTTCTCCTAAAAACTTTAAATTTTTAATTTTAATTATGATATTTAGAGAGATTTATTAATATCTAATCATATTCTTTTATGTTTAATCAAAATATCAAGTTCAGCGATAAACCAACATATAATATCATATGGACAAGCTGAAAAGAATAATTCTGCGGCCATTTTCTTAATGGCTGCTTTAGGAGCCTTTTCTTTATTTTTTATAAATAATTTTCTTTCAGCAAGCTTCCAACATAAAGTATCATATGGAAGATTTTTATTTGCTAAAAAGTATGCTGCAATATTTATCTGATCCTTTAAATCATTATTTTTATCACTCATTCTATAATAAAAACTTATAAAATATTTAATCTTTTAGATTAGATAACTTTTCCGTAATGTTATTTCACTTATTATAAGGTAAGGAAACTTATTTATCATTTTACTCTTAGACTTTCTTAAATAATCTTGATTTCTTTAAATTTCAGTTTAAAGAGAAATTTGTATAGGGCATTAACTCATCAAGAACAAAATTAGTAAATGTATCTTCGATTTCTTCTGATAAATACAGATTCCTTATAATCTCTCCATAATCTTCAATTTTTTTTACTCGAACGATTGTAAATAAGCCATATTCCTCACCAATTCGAAATAGATCGGTTATAAAATGTTTATTCATTAGATTTAATGCAAGGTTATTATATTTGGAAGGATCTTTTGGTTTAATACGCAAAAGATATTTTCCATAAAATCCTATCTTTTTAGGACAAAAATTTATTGTATAATTTAATATGATACGATTACTTTCTAATTTTTTTATTCTATTATGAACTGTGGATTGTGAAACCACTTTTTTAAATTGTGTTTTTAAAACTTCTTTTATTTCATAAGTTGAAATTGGCTTAATCCCTTGATTTTCTTGTAAGATTCTTAAAATATATTTGTCAATTTCATCAACTTCAGATTTAGGATCGAGTATTTCTTTATCTAATGCAATTCCGTTAGTTTTAAACACTTTTATGATCTCAATTATATGATATTTCTTAAAATAGGATTTAGACATTATTTTATCTAAAGTATTTAGAATTTGATAATATTCCTCAGGTGATTTAAATATAAATAAGGCGATTAGAGAGAATTCACCAAAAATTCCGTCAAGCATCTTTAATTGGGGGATTTTTAATAAATCTTGAATAAGTTGAGGTTCTTTTGGATTTGTTTTTATCTCAAGCATGACGAATTTTAAGTTAATGGGATGGATATTTGGATTAATATTAATTGTGAATTGGTTAATTATTTTTTGTTCCTTCAATTCTTTAACCTTGTTATAATATGACTGTCTCGTAAATCCTAATGCCTCTAAATTATTCTCAATATTAAATTTAACTTTAGTATTTAAACTTTTTAAAATAATATGAGCCTGTAATTGCCTTTTAGAATCTATCATCGTATTATTTTTAATTGTATTATTAATTAAGTGTAAAAAAGTAAAGTTGATCATTATATGAATGACCAAAATCATATTTATAATTTACTTAATCTTAAAAATATTAAAAGATTAATATTAAAATATTATAAAAAAGTGTTTTTAAAATGGTAAATTTTAAAGTAGCTGACGAAAGTCTAGCTGAAAAAGGATTAGAATCTATATATATTGCGGAAAATAAGATGCCCGTGACTGCTAAGGTTATCCGGGAGCGATTTGCTAAGGAAAAGCCTTTAGAAAGAATAACGATTGCAGGATGCTTACATATAACTAAAGAAACTGCAAATTTAGCGCGAACCTTAAAAGCTGGTGGTGCTGATGTTTGGTTGTGTGGTAGCAATCCATTATCCACTCAAGACGATGTAGCGGCCGCCTTAGCAAAGGAAGGTATCAATACTTTTGCTTGGCACGGCAATACCGATGAAGAGTTTTATTGGTGTATTCGGGAGTGTTTAAAAGCAAAGCCTAATATCCTCATTGATGATGGAGCTGATATGATTGTAACTGCCCATAAGGAATTTCCTGAGTTAATTACCGATGGGATTATTATTGGTTGTCAAGAAGAAACTACTACTGGTGTAAAACGGTTTAAAGCAATGGACAATGCGGGAGACCTAAAAGTTCCGCTTTTTCCTGTAAATGATGCGCGATGTAAAAATGAGTTTGATAATGAATTAGGTACTGGACAAGGGGTTGTAGCAGCAATTTATGGATTGCATGTTCTCTTTGCAGGAAAAGTATGTGTCATCTGTGGATATGGTCATTGCAGTAGTGGGATGGCATTGAGAGCAAGAGGTCTTGGAGCAAATGTAATAGTTACCGAAATTGATCCAATTAAGGCTCTCCAAGCAAAATTCGCAGGTTATCAAGTCATGCCCATCGAAAAAGCCTTACCTGTAGCTGATATAATACTTACTGCAACGGGATGTAAGCATGTAATACAACCCACTAAGGAAATGTTTAATAAATTAAAGGAAGGTGTTATTTTAGGTAATCTTGGACACTTCGATATTGAGATCCCAACCAAGGAACTTTACGAATATGCAAAGGAAATTAAACCAATCCGTAGTGATGTAGAAGAACTTATTTTCCCTGACGGTAAAAGAATTTATTTACTGGCTAAGGGACGCTTGGCGAATTTAGTGTTATCAGAAGGACACCCAGCAGAAGTAATGGACATGTCGTTTGGCTTGCAGTCGTTAATGTCCGAGTATATTGTCAAAAATAAAGACAATCTTAAACCCGGAATGGTTAATGTACCTATAGAGATCGACGACAGAGTAGGATTCTTAAAACTTCAATCTATGGGTGTTGAGATCGACAAGCTCACCGAGGAGCAATATAACTACATCCACGGCTACGAAGAAGGAACTTAAATCTTATTTCTATATTATTAATTCTTTCATATTTCAACTATAAATCTTTTTTTACCCGCTGGGATTATTTTCACCATCTTACCTTTTAAAATGTTCATATGCTTTACTAAATCCTCTGGAATATTTATTACTAATGACCGACCTGAGATTGTCACTTTTCTATTAAAAGCAAACATCTCAGATTTTATCATATCAGTCTTTTGTTCCATCTCTTCAACTTGATCTTCAGTAAAAATAAATTCTTTGCAATTAGGACACTCATATGCATTGACATTTCTTAAAGGTATCCCTTCCTCATACTCATAGCTGTCTAAAACCACTTCCTTAGCCTCAACATCACATTTTTTACAAATCATTTTTCCCATTTTCTATTTCTCCTCCAATATGCTGTAATTACTTCCTCTTCATTACTTTTATTAATAAACCAAACAACGATTAAACTTTTCAAACCAAGGGGAAATTTACTATATTTTTTTGTACCAAATCTAGCGTCAGTTTCTTCAAAGATAATTTCGCAATTTTTTATTGTTTCAATAACCTCGGCTTCAGTTATTCCCCTTTTCACTAATTGTTCTTTTACATGCTCTGAGATAATAACCATTCTATCACTTATTTAATAAGTGATCAAATATTTAAATTTTTTTGTGATCATCTAAATGAAGTAATGGATATGTCATTTGGCATACAATCTCTCATGTCCGAATATATCATCAAAAATAAGGATAGTTTAAAACCAGGAATGGTTGATGTACCTATTGAAATCGATGATAAAGTTTTTATTTTTATTTTTTTAGTAAATTATAACTATATGAAAAAAAAATATCTTTCCGAAAAAATTTAAATATTCCGAATATCTTATAATTTATATGACAATTGACGAGGAATCGAAAGTAGGTAAAAAGGGAGAAATATTGCCGAAAAAACCTTTAAGAGAATTTTCAGGGATAAATCCAGGAGATAAAGTATTAATTGAAGCACAACCTGGTAGATTGATAATCAATAAAATTTTTTCAGTTGAAGAACTTTTAGAAATGCCCATAATTTCTCAAGAAACTGCTGAAAGCGTTGAAAAGGATATTGAAGAGGAAGCTAAATTACAAGAAAAGCTGACGAATGATGAACATTAAACCCCTCATATTAGATACAACCTATATTTTACCTCTATTTGGTATCAAAATAATAGAATTATCCGACTATAAAAAAATCTCTAAGCAACTATTGTCAAATGGATTAAAGGGATATAATTTATATTTACCCTCAATCTGCCTAATGGAGGTTATGTTTAAATTAAATGGGGAATATAGGAAAAGTAAGGATGTTGATATATTAAATCGTTATTCAATTGCGCTTCCTTCAATTCTCTCCTCAAAATCAATACAGATTTTTGATTCATTACTAAATCCTGAAGTAAATAGGATTTCAATAAACATAAGGCATGCGGGTCATACAGATCTTATGGATTGTCTGATTGCAGCAAGTGCCACATCTTTAAAAGGTATATTATTAACCGAAGATATTGAATTGAGTGAAATTTTGAAAGTCATTCCTGAAACTAAAGACATTCCTATTTGGTCTTGGAATGATCTCAATAAAAACGAATTTACTAAGTGAGTGTTAAACGGCTACGAAGAAGGAACCTAAAGACTTTTTTTTCCTTATTCATATAATTTGTGGACTGCAACTAAATTATTACGAAATTAAAAAATAAAAAAAAATATCAAATAATGAGGAATACTTATGAAAACGATTGTATGTACAAAATATGGACCTCCTGAAGTTCTTCAGCCTAAAGAGGTAGAAAAACCTACCCCTAAGGACAATGAAATATTGGTAAAAATACATGCGACAACGGTCACAGCGGGGGATGTGAGAATGCGCGCTGCTAAGTTCCCTCTTATGGGGGGAATTGGTTGGCTTTTTGCGCATTTAATGCTTGGTATCAGAAAACCAAAAAAACCAATATTAGGAATGGAATTAGCTGGAGAAGTTGAATCTGTGGGTAAAGATGTAACGCTTTTTAAAAAAGGCGACCAAATATTTGGTACTACTACTGGATTGGATTCAGGATCTTATGCAGAATATATTTGTACGCCTGAAGTACCATTAACTAGTAGTATGATGGGAAGCAATGTAGTTGGACTAAAACCAGCTAATATGTCCTATGAGGAAGCCGCCGCTGTTCCTATTGGAGGGCTCACAGCATTGCATATTCTTAGATTAGGAAATATTCAGAGAGGCCAAAAGGTTCTAATTTATGGAGCTTCAGGAAGTGTAGGTACTTTTGCAGTTCAGCTTGCCAAGTATTTTGGGGCGGAAGTCACAGGGGTGTGCAGTACTGCTAATTTAGAATTGGTGAGATCTCTGGGAGCTGATAGGGTAATTGATTACACTAAAGAAGACTTTTCCAAAAGAGGTGAGATATATGATATCATCTTTGACGCGGTAGGTAAGAGTTCATATTCAGGTTGTAAACGATCGCTAAAGAAAAAAGGATTCCTTCTTGAGGTTCTTCCTAGAATGTCACATTTAATTCGAGGTCTTTGGTCTTCAAGTAAAGTAAAAGTTGGAGGAGGAATCGAAAAAAAAGAAGACTTAGATCTCCTCAGAGAACTTATTCAGGAGGGAGTGTTAAAATCAGCTATAGATAAAACCTATTCATTGGAACAAATTGTTGAGGCTCACAAGTATGTTGATAAAGGGCATAAAAAGGGAAATGTAGTAATAACTTTGGAACATAATAACAAAACCTGATGTGCATATAGATATCGAAGATAGAGTTGGATTCTTGAAGCTCCAAGCAATTAGGATTGAAAATGACATTTTAACCGAGGAATACTACAATTACATCTACGGTTATGAAGAAGGCACTTAAATTTCTAACTTTTTTTTATTTTATATTGATTTTAAGTAAGTTTTAGTAAATATCCTTATATTTTAAAAACAAAATGAGAGAATCTTGAAATTTTTTATAAAATTAAGGAAGAAATCTCTATATTAATAAAAACTCAATTTTATATTCTTATAATTTCTTCTATTACACAAATAAGGATAATATAAAAAAATGGATGGAAAAAAAGATTATTATAGCATTCTCGGCGTCGATAAGGATTCCTCAGAAGAGAAGATTAAATTAGCATACAGAAAACTAGCAAAGAAGTTCCATCCAGACCTTAATAAGACCGATCCAAATGCGAAAGAGAAATTCATAGAATTAAAAGGAGCTTATGATACCTTAATAGATCCAATAAAGCGAAAAATTTATGATCAAGCAGGATTTAATCCTAAAAATATTGATTTAGGCGAGATTTTTGAAAAATATTCTCATTCTGAAATTCGAGAAATTTTTAAACAGATTTTTAGGAGTAATCGGCGGAGCACATATACTAAACCTCCACCCGAGACTTTCTATATATAGTAGATTAACTCTTTAATTGCCTGCGATTTAGAAAGAATATTGATAACGCAAGAGAATTCGTTATATAGAAAACCATTGCTAAGATTCCCGTTGTTAACGCGGGAGTATTCCAATAATAATCATATCTTTCACTTGCTTTTAATGGATAATCATAAGTAAATACAGAACTTGGGAGTATAGCTAAATAATCTAATGAATAAAAGAAAATCCAAATTTTATTAAACTTTTTTGATACTAAAATAAAATTACAATTTAATTATTTCTCGGTTCTAGTATATCATTTGCTTTTATATTTTTTCCATAAACTTCTCTAGCAAGTGCTCTGAGATTATCTAATCCAATAGGTTCATTTTTAAGTTTGTGAGCTTCCCAGATCTTTAAGTTTTGAAATTCCTTTTTAATATCTTTAATGTATTTGAGTTGAGTCAGACGCATTTGTTTGCAAAATTCGCAACTTTCCACATTATCCTCAGGAGTTAGCAGATTTATATGAACTCCATCAAGGCTAACATATTTTTTAGTCAAATCCCGAGCTCTCTTAATCTCTTCAAAACTGGGCTTTTCGGCAATAGTGACTAATCTTAGTGACCCTACATTATGCATTAGCTCGCTAATACGTTCGCCTCGCTCTTCAAGTCCTTGGAACATTTCTAAAATCTCATCTCCTAATAATTTACGATTATCCTTATCTCCGAATGGTTTTATTATTTTTGTAACTAATTTTGCGAGTCCTCTAACAGTACCTCTAATAGAGTTATAAAATTTTAAAGAGTATTTCAATAATACTTTTACTGAATCTTCTGGAATTTCAAATAAAGCTACCATATTTCCAGTTGGCGGAAAATCTGCTACAATAACATCGAAATCAATTTCAGAAGCAGTTTTTTTATCTCTAAAAATACTTTCCTCCGCATCTAAAATTTTTTGAAAAAACATGCTATTTTTAAGAGCAATTGGAATTGAATCTGCAGTAAAAGTTTTATCAATAAAATCTTTAATTTGTGGAAGAAGACCTACAATTGGCATTTTTTTCATGAGAGCTCGCATTTTTTCTGCAAATTTTTTTGTATATTCTTCAGCATAAACATTTGGATCTGGTTCAATAGCCCATAAATTATCTTTTATGTTAGTCATTTTATCTCCAATGTCAATTCCAAACATATCCGTTAAGTTATGTGCAATATCAAAAGAAATAAGAAGTATTTTTTTATTAGGAAGGAGATCAGATAAAGCTATTGCAGTTGAAGCGCTAATAGAGCTTTTCCCTACGCCTCCTTTTCCTCCTAATATTATGATCTTTTCAATCATTTAATTCTCTATTTTAAATATTTGTAAATTTAAATATCAAAGTTAAGATAATTTGAAAAAAGTTATTAAATTGTATACATTTCATTTCTCCTTTTCCGGAAAAAAGACTAACTTTCCAGATATTGTTGAGTTTAATTCCTTTTTAAAATAAAAATAAAACCTACCAATGTTAGTATTAATTTTATATTTAACAAATTTTTTCCTATTCTTGGATCCAAGTAATTTATGTAGATTGATTTTATTCCAATAAGAACTCATATAGTTTAATAAAATGATTAATTTTAAAAAAAACGATCTTATGGTGATATTATAAATAGCTTGTATAGAAAATCTATACATCTATATACAAAAAAAAATATAGATCATAGGATAATAATATTATTCTTATATATTATTTCTAATTTATTTTTGTTCAAACTCAATTTTATTCTTTTTTAGGTAATCTTTGATAATATCATCAATCTTATGATTTCCTTTGTCAAGTACTTTATAAAGGTTCTTATCAATAAAGATTGCTTTCTTTGTTCCTCTATTCTGGAATTTATCAAAGAACTTGCATAAACCATTGATGAGAAATTTATTATATTTATTAAAAAAATTGCTTAAACCATTAAATAGATATTGATGATAACCCGTAATTAACAAAAATATTGCCCCACCTATTAAAATCCATCCTATTATGCTCAATAAAAGGTTATCTAATATAATACCAAACAGTATAAAATTAATTCCCATTAAAGTTAAGTAAAAACAGCTTACATTACGTAATAAAAAACACCGCCATAACTTATCATATTTATTATATTTTTTTTTTTGACTTTTTGACCTTTTCCAGTAGGACTATATAATGAAAGCTCATTTGGTTTATGTTTTTCAATATTTTTATAATAATTAAGATAATTTTCTATATTGTCTTCTATTTGCCTGTCGCGAACAAAAAAGGCAGTTTGATAATATTTAAAAAGGGTATCAATAAACCAGAAAAAAAGGAGCGCAAAAAACAAGATTAAATTTACAGTATAACCTATATTACCCTGTTGGGTTAATAACCATAACCAAACTCCTGTCCATAATGTAATTGCCCATCCTTTTATTATTAGAAGGAATTTATCATAGTTTTTTATTTGTTCCCGAATTACACTAATTTCTTTTAAAAGAATTTTTGTCTGAAAATTATCTGTCATATTCCCAATTAGATTTTTCTGATTAATAAAATTTTATCCTATACAGGAGAAAAATTTTTATAGTTATTAATTTTAAAATAACATTTTTATATCTATAAATTCTAATCTAACTAAATGAGGTTAATATGATGTTTGAATCAATTAAAATTCAAAATTTTCGATCATTAAAACTATTAGAAATTAATGATTTAAAACAATTCAATTTGATAGTGGGCGGTACAAATGTTGGGAAAACTTCAATACTTGAGGCTTTCTTTATTGCCACTAATCCAGGAAATCTCACTTTGATGGTAAGAATTAATGACATTCGTGAGATTGGTTATTATGGTAATTATTATAAAAACTTTTTTCACTTTTTTAATACCAATAATGATATTAAAATAACAACACATCTTAAAAATAAAAATGTACGGAAACTAAATATTAGTCCGTACTTTCAGGATAAGATTAACATTAATAATTCTGGTTTAGTCAATAGTATTAATGCTGAATTAGATTTCGTGAAAATTGATGGATTAAGGAATATCTTAATAATTATGGATAAAGATCAAAAAGTGGTTGAGAAATATAATTTTATATTAAGATTAGATGAACAATCTCAACCTTCAATGAATGGAAAAACCTATTTTAAGAAAGTAATTGTAGAAGAATTAGATAAAAAAAAATTTAATCTTCCATTTAATACTCGTTATGAACATGCAAAAACATCAATTTACTCATTAAATAGTAAATATGATGAAATAGTAAGGAAATTAAGAAAAAAAGATTTTTTAGAAATTATTTCAAGTTTGGACCCATATATTATAGATATTGATAAAACTGAGGAGGGAATCATAATAGAATATGAGGGGTTAAAAGAATCTGCTCCAATAGGGATTTTAGGTAATGGAATGATTAAAACAATTTGCATAATCGCGGCGATACTTACTACTAAAAGTGGTGTTGTTCTTATTGATGAGATTGAAAATGGTATACATTACTTACTTCTAAATCGTTTTTGGAAATCTATATTAGAAGCAGCAAAAAAGGAATCAGTACAAATCATTTGTACTACCCATTCTCTTGAGTGTGTTAAATTATTTTATAGTAATATTCATAATGACTCAGACCAATTGAGGGTCTACCGAACTGAAAGGAATGATAAAAATGAAAATGAAATAATTAAATATGAAGATAAGGATTTAAAGATTGCTCTTGAGGAGAATTGGGAGGTTAGATAAGGATTACGGAAAGTCTTCTTAAAAGTCCTAAAGAAATTAAAAAAAAAAAATTATTAATTGTTGAGGGAGGGGACGATAAAGCTCTTTTTAAAATCTTTTTACATTCTCTTGGAATTAAAGATGTGCAAGTTATGAAAGTAGGGGGGACTTCAGAATTCTTAAATCACCTTCCTGGACTTTTTAAACGCCCTAAATTTAATGATGTAAAATATCTGGGAATTATAAGGGATGCTGAAAAAAATATAGATAACCCTCAACAAAGTGCTAATAATGCCTATAGAAGTATCTTCAATATTCTAATAAAACATCAAAAGATTAAAAAAATACTTGGTTACAAATTTAATCAAAAAATAAAGAATAAATGGATTCATAATTCAATGTCAATTGGGATTTATATTATAACCAAACCAGGTTGCGGTTATGGTATGTTAGAGGATTTATGTTTAGAAGTTTATGAAAGTAGAAAAGTAATTACTTGTATTGATCAATTTTTATATTGTGTTAATCAAGATATGAGTTTTTTTAAAACTCCTTCAAAAAATAAGATTTTAGCTTTTTTAGCTTCACAGAAAGAAGCTCATAGAAGTATTGCAGTTGCTGCGGATAAGAAAATATGGACCATTGAGGACACTCCATTTATAAAATTAAAGCTCTTTTTAGAAGGATTTAAATAAATAGAAAAAACTTTTATCAAAATGACAATATTTTTTCTATAATAACAAATGGTAAATATATGTCAAACTATTAAAAAAAAAAATAAAATTATAGCAATGTATATTTTATATCTACTTTTAACTGATATTTGGTGATATTATAGATTTTAGTTAAAAATAAATAACTAAAACTCTTTATTAAATTATTATATTATTAATTACCAATATCATAAAGTTAATTATTATATCAAAATTATCAATTTGACTAATGTATTAATATTATTAATCGAAAAACTGAAAAATTTAAAATTTTTAATCAAATAAATAAAATAATCAAAAAATCAATCAATAAAAATAATCAGAAGTAATTTTCAAACTTATAATTCACACTTAAGAAGCAGATTCATAATTCAAATCAAAAAAAGAATTAAAATTAAATTAATTACCATATAATTTATTCATTAACAAGATTAGGTCTTCTATCTAAATTGAAGGCATAGATTCGACTTCTTATTTATTAATTTAGATTATTATTTCTGTTTTTATAAAATATATAAAAAAATTAACAGAAAAAATAAAAAGGAAGTGATAACAATTACAAATCATACAGATTTTACCACTAAGTATATAATTGAAGCTGAATTTAAAATTAAAGGAGTTGTAGAGAAATCTGATATAGTTGGGGCTATATTTGGACAAACCGAAGGTCTTCTTTTAGACCTTGATTTACGGGATCTACAAAAATCGGGTCGAATTGGAAGGATAGAAGTAGATAATAAATCTTCTGAAGGAATATCAGAAGGAATTATTAAGGTTCCTTCCTCCTTAACAAGAAAAGAAACTGCATTATTAGCAGCTACTGTAGAAACAGTTTCCCGTGTTGGACCATGTGAAGCAGAAATAAAATTATTAGAAATTCGAGATGTTAGAGAAACAAAACGACAAAAAATCATTGAAAGAGCAGCTGAATTATTAAAAAAATGGGATACTAAATCTTTAGAATCAAGTGAAATTGAAGAAAAAATCGATACAGATATAAAGCTTGGTGAAATAATTTCTTGGGGGCCCGAAAAATTACCCGCAGGTCCAACTATAGAAGAAGATCCAAATTTAATAATTGTCGAGGGGCGGGCTGATGTACTCAATTTATTAAGAATTAATATAAAAAATACTGTAGCTGTACAAGGAACTCAAATACCCAAATCAATCATAGGTTTAATAAAAAAGAAAGAAACAGTTACTGCTTTTCTAGATGGAGACCGTGGCGGGACAATCATTTTAAATGAATTATTACAAGTAGCTCCAATAGATTATATAGCCCGAGCTCCCGAAGGATATGAAGTTGAAGAATTAACAAGAAAACAGATGATAAAGGCATTACAAAATAAAAAACCTTCAGTAAAGTTAAAAGGATCAAAAACTAAGGAAATAGAAGCAAAAAGATCAACAAATAAAAAAGATAACCTCTTAAAAATATTAAAAAGCTTAAATTTGAAAGACGAGTCAATAATTATTAATACTATTAATAGCATTGAATCTGGTCATGCTATAGGTTTCAATAAGAATTTAAAAAAATTATTCGATATTGAAGTAGGTGATATTATTGAAAAAATCAAAGAATATAAAAATCCAATATACCTCATAATATATGGTATTTTATCAGATCGCCTTCTTTCAATAGCGATTAATATGAAAGTAAAATTTATTGCTTGTAAGAATAAAGTGGAAGAATTGAAAATCCCCAATCATATTAATATACATTTTTTCTAATTTTCTCTTTTCTTGTTTATTAATCCGCCTGTGAAACATTTACTTGAATTGGAAGTCCATTGATAATTGGATTAGAAACAACGCAATGATCCTGAAAGATTTCTATACAATTCTTTATTTCTTCATTTAATTCATCATCTTCAGGTGAAAATCTTATTTCTATATTAACATTCACTAATCTAAGCCTAAACTTAGGACCTTTATGTTTCATTTTTCCATCTACAATTATTCTTAACTTTTTTATCTTGATATTTTGTTTAAGCAGACAATACACAAACGAACTGCCCAAACATCCTCCAATACCAACTAAAATATATTCAATAGCGCTCGGACCTAAATCAGTTCCGTGGAACGACTCAGGCTCATCAACATGTATGTTTGAAAAATGCCTAATGGATGCATCAAAATGAAGACCCTTATCATAATTTAATATTACTTTCATAATAATTACCTAATTAGGGTTAATGATTAAAAATAATTATAATTAACTTAAAAAAAGATGATAATAATAAAAAATCGCCGCAGAGCGCCTTATTTACCAATAGGAAATGCTACACTGAAAATTAGCTGGATTACATAGCTGACCGCTCCTAATAATACTATTCCTATAAGGCAAATCTTAAATACCATAAAATACTCTTTTCTGCTTGGTTTATTCGCAGTTTTGACTATCCTTTTTGTGTTTTGCGAGAATGTTAAAAGACGCTCATATATAGTTAGTTTTTTTCTCTTTTGAGATTTTGCATATTTTGCGTATTTAGGATAATTATTTGACACAATTAAATTAAAAATAAGTATTTAAAAAACTTATCTATTCAAGCAATCTATTTAACATTCAAGATCCAGAATATTTGATACGAATAAATCCCTATTGAATGGTTCTAGGTCATCATATCCTTGTCCCACACCTACAAAAATTATTGGTTTTTTTGTTTCAAACGAGATAGATAAAGCAGCACCCCCTTTTGCGTCTGCATCAAGTTTAGTTAAAATATTGGCATCAATCCCAACATTCTTATTAAATTCTTTTGCCTGATGTAGAGCATCATTCCCAGCGAGACTATCTCCAACGAAAACAACTAGATCTGGTTTAGCAATTCTAACTATTTTTTGCATTTCTCTCATTAGATTTTGATTTGTAACTTGACGTCCTGCAGTATCGACCAAAACCATATTGATTTTTTTTGCTTTTGCATGTTCGAATGCATCATAGGCTACAGATGCAGGATCTGATTTGTATTTATGTGAAATAACTCTTATACCCACGTTATTCATGTGCTTAGAAAGTTGTTCGATGGCTCCAGCTCTAAACGTGTCTGAAGCTGCAGCAACAGAAGAGATTTCATGCTTTTTAAAGTAATTTGCTACTTTAGCAATTGTTGTTGTTTTACCAGTACCATTTACGCCTAAAAATACTATTATATAGGGTAAATTTTGTGAATTTTTTTCTCGAATTTCTTTTAATAAATCAATATCCTTCTCTGGAGTTAATATTTCAATGATGATTTGTTTTAGACTCTCAAATAACATCTTTTTAGTTGATGATAAGCGATTAATTTGTGTTCCTTTAAATGATTCAACAATTTTTAAGCAAATTTCATCAGCAGTTTCTACTGCAACATCATTAGAATAAAGAAGTAGTTTTAAATCATTTATTGAATTTTCTAAATTTTTTTCAGATAATGTTTTATTAACAAAAGTAGAAAAAATATCTTTCAGTTTTCGCATTTATTTTACCTAGAAAAAAATATAGTAATTTTTATAAGATTAATAAGCAAGTTATTTTTGATATAATGATTCTTGGAGAACTTGAGACATTCCCTGAAGATTTAAATCTAAATTTTGGATTTGGGTTATTAAATAATCAATCTGTTTTTTATGTTGTTCAATCAAATTATTAATAAAATCAATTGAATCATCTAGATTTTTTTCAATGACAACATCTTGACTAATATAAAGTAAAATTCTTTCAGGTTCCTTGATCGTGGCTTTAATATTAACCATGCCACCAATAGGAACTAATATTTCTTCTCCTTCTTTAATATTCTTTAGATTCTCTAATGTAGTTTTAGTATTAAGTAAGTTACTTTGAGAAGCACTAAGGATTTCTAACTGTTGAGCAAGCATATCTCTCTGCTCTTTTAATATCCGAAATTGGTACATTTGTTGTTCAACCATTTTAGAATTTTCCATAATTTTCTCACTTAATATAATAATTTCAATTATTGTGATAATTCTCGAATAAGGTAATCTTCACATTCTTCAGGTGAAATTTCTTGTATTTCTTGAATATTTATCTGTCGCCTTAAAATTCCAATAGATGTTATTTGACATAAAACCCTTTCTAATGCATCTTCTTGTTTTAATGCGCGAACTTCCTTTCTAAAAAGATATTTTTTATAATTCTTTTTATATGTCCCAATAATTCTATATATTTTTATTTCTGATGACATGAAGCTTCATTTTATTTATGATTTAGAATGAAGTAATATGGAATGAATAATTGCATAAAAAATATTAATTTTTGCTATTTTTTTTTTAATTTTAGAAATAATATAAGTATTTTAAAGATTTAAAACATTACTTAATCTCATCATTTCAGGACCCGTGCAATCGACTCCAAAAATTCCGTTTTTATCGTTTGCTATCGCACCAGAGCTTACATAAGGAATCCCCCGATTAACAGTTGAAACATCTGTTTCAACTTTTAAAATAGATGAGATATAATCGATTTCTTCGTCGGTTGTAAGTGGATGAACTAAACATCCATTGTTATTTGCTAAAGATATTGAACCTGGTAAAGATAATCCAGCAAAATCGAAAACCACAGTTTCAACATTAAGCACATCTTCAATTCTTTTTTGCTCATTTTTTAAAAAAGAACTTATAATCGCTCCATTATCATTACATAAGATTAAATTTCCAAATGCGTTATCTAAAGACTTAAGAATTCCAATTTGAGCAGAACCATTTAAATAAGATTCTAATAATTCGAGCTCATCATCGTGAATAATATCGGGCGTGATAATACCAAACTTATTACTTGCGGTATAGACGCCTATAAGATTAGAATTATTAATAGTCAGTGGATATAAAGGTACATTAAAAACTGTTTTGAAAAGTTTGAGGGCTTCCATTAATAAATTAGAAGGATATAATACATATGAATTATTGGCAGCTAAATATATCCCAATAAAACTTCCACCAAATACTTGAGACTTTAGAATTGTCATTAAAGGTCCGTAATTCTTTTAAAAAAAGTATTTTAAATTCTTCAATATAGATATCCTCAAGCTAAATAAACAACTACTATTCCCTCGATTGACTTTGTCGCTCGTACCTTAAGTTTTCTTGGAGGTTTCTGGATCCCACGTGCCCAGATAGCTTCATTGACGTCTTGTGAGATAATTAGTGATTCTGGTTTAAAATGTCGCACCATATATTCTTTTAAAAATCTGACTGACTTCTTTGCCCATTTATTTCTTGGTCCATGTCTCGCTTTTGCTAAAGGAATAATATAAACTCGTTCATCAATAATTTCCTCTTCTTTTGGAATTTCAAGTTCTTCTTCTGGAGCTATTTCTTCTTCAAAAATTTCACTAATTTCTTCTTCTTCAGAAATTTCCTCGAAACCAAATTCGTCAATTTCTTCTATCTGTTCTTCTTCTTCCTCTTCAATTAATTCCTCTTCTAAATCATCTAAACTGATTTCTTTCGATTCTTTTTTCGCCATTCCACTTCAATTCTTATTTTAATTTTTAATCTTTTTTTAGTTTAGAATTTCTCCATTCTCTTCTAGAAAAGGGGCTCCATCTGACTTTACCCCCTGTTCTCATAATAATCCAGCTTGGGATCGTTCTACTTTGTTTTCCTTTCTTTCCTCTTCTTAGCTTTGATGGTAAGTCTTTATTTCTTGCCATAACTATTTCAACTTTTTAATTCCATTTTAAAAATTTTTTATATTAAAATCCTTTTTTTTTTGCGACTGAGAGAGTTGTTCTAATAGATTTTTAAAAGCCTTATCTGGCAATGGTGTTGCTCCTCTTAATCTTCCCATTTGATAAAGTTGAATCAATTGTAATTCAATTTGTTGTGCATACTCTGGTTTTACCATTCTTATATTTTCCAATCGCTGTCTTCCCTCTTGAGATAAGATTTTTCGCATTAATTGATATTTTTTAGATTCAAAATCCTTCTGTTGTTCTTCATATACTTGTTGCTGTGCCGCTTGTTGTTGTAATTGTTGTAATTTTCTTTTTCTTAATTCTTCTAATTCTTTATCATCGCTCAATATAATACACGGTTTTAATTAATTAGAATTTATTTTTTTTCCCTCAGAATTCTATATCCGGTTCTTTCTAATAGACTCGTTCCCTCTGGAGAGACTATTCTTCCTTCTTTTTTAGTTTTCATGAGTAATTTTGCATTTTCCAACTGTTGTAATGCAACTCTTATAATCTTACCGGCACCTTTAGCGCTATGATTTAACCCTGGCCCCCTTCTATTTCTTCCTCCATAGTATTTCCGAAGTTTATTTACACCTATAGGTCCAAATTTTTTAACTTTTCGCAATAATGAAGCACATCTTATATGCCAAAAATTCTCGTGGTCTATTGGTGCCAATTCTTTAAAGAATGCAGTCTTCCAAAATATGCTACCTTCAGGTGGAGAAATTTCAGGATATTCCTTTAATTTTTCTGCAATTGCTTTAATAAAAGTTCCCGGTTCAACGACATAAATCGACATGTTAATGAGAGTTTTAATATATGATTTAATATAATACTTTATTAAAGCAAGAAGAAATTAAAAATTTTTTTATTTTAGGAATTTAAAATGGTTTATAGCGAAGTTTTTAAAAAAGTTCTTTTATCTCAACCTCATGTTTTCCTTGGAAAGAATGGCATTACAGAGGAGTTCATAAATCATATATTAAAACTAATAAAGAGATATAAAATAATCAAAATTAAAGCTTTAAAATCAATTGCTACTAAGTCAAATATAAAAGAATTAGCTAATCAAATTGCTGTTGATACTAATTCATTTCTTTTAGATATAAGAGGAAAAACCTTCATAATTTCTAAATATAATATAAATAAGAAAACTGGATAACTATCTTTGATAATAGAAGATGCCTAATCATAAACGCATTATAAAACAAATCGCAAATTCACGAATAACTTATTTAATGGAGAGAGCTTATAAAATATTCCCTGAGAAAAAAGAGTTAGCAAATAGATATGTTCACTTAGCGAGAAGATATGCTCAGAGAGCACGACTTACAATCCCTTTAGAATGGAAAAAACGTATTTGCCATAAATGTAAGAGATTCTTATATCCTGGAATAAACTGTAGAATAAGAATGCAATCTCGAAAAGGAAAAGGTTCTCACGTTTCAATAACTTGCTTAGATTGTAATAAAACAACAAGATATTTTATTAAAACTAAATTAAATTAAGAATAATTTAATCATGTCTTTAATTATTTTTTTAGCAGAATGTGGATTAGAATTAATTCCCGAAGAAATTCGAGAACATCCTTCAATAAAAAAAAATTTAATAAAAGATAAATATGCACATCAACTTTTAGATAATGCTATACATCATTCTGCAATGAAAAGATTAGAAAATCATATGAAAAGAGGCAGGCCTGATATAATACATATTTGTTTACTAAACATGTTAGGTTCATCATTAAATAAAAGTGGAAATCTAAGAATTTATATTCATACGCTTAAAAATCAAATTTTTGAAGTAAATTCAGAGTTAAGAATAGCTAGGAATTATAATAGATTTAAGGGTGTAATGGTTAAACTCTTAATAAATGAAAGCATTGAAAGTGATGGAAAAAAGTTAATATCCCAATATAGAGGTAATTTGAATAATCTCATAGATTCATATAATTCTCCAAAAATCATCTTACTCACCACCAAAGGTAAATTGATTAAATCCCCACAAGTTTTATTCTCTAAAAATATTTCAAGGGATTGTATCGCGATTATCGGTGGTTTTCAAAAGGGTAACTTTTCGGAGGGAATATTAAATTTATCAAAAAATAAAGTCTCCATTTCAAATTATCATTTAGATGCTTGGGTTGCAGTCAATCGGATAATTACTTTTTACGAAATCGCCCATAATATACAGTGAAGGAATAAAACCACTAAAGTTAAAAAAAATGTTATTTTTTAGATCTTATCATTCTGCAATATTTAATTATTATTAGGAAAAGATGGTTATAATAATAAATCCCTTGAAACAGATAATTTTATTTTATAAATAAGGGAGAATATTGATAGAATAGGTATTGAATTAATTTATAGTCCAGATTGGTAAAAAGCGCTTTTAGTATAGTGGTAGAATCTCGGGTTTCCAACCCGAGGACGCGGGTTCAATTCCCGCAAGGCGCATTTTAATTATATATCCTATCTTATATCTTGATTTTTTATAAAATCTTATACAATATATTATAGTATTTATTTTTATGAATGAATTGAATTCTCTAAAAAATATATCATCAATATATCGATATAATAATATAGTCTTATCAACCCCCCATTTCCCAAAACATTAATTTAAAAAAGATATGTATTGAGTGATGTTTAAATACAAATTAAACTTAAAATACTTAAAAACTAAATGCTTGAATGTTTAAATAATTCCTTAACTATTAATTGAAACAATTCTTCAACGTTTTCACCAGATTTAGCTGAACATTCAATATGATCGAAGAACTCATTTTTCTTTAAAAGATCTTCTATATCATCTTGCTTTACTGTACGGTTTGATTCAAGATCTAATTTTGCCCCTACCAGCAAAATAGGCGAATCACTATTCTCCTTATCTAGTCCTTCCTTAAAGCATGATAACCATGGTTCAGCTTTTTTTAGCGTAGCATATCGAGTAATATCATACATAAAAATCCCTGCTGAAGACCCATATGCATATACAGGTAATAAAAATCGATATTTTTCTTCGCCACCAAAATCCCATAATTGTAGTCCTATTTTTTTATTATTGATAATTATATATTTAACAAAAATAGATGCACCCATTGTGGTTTTTGTGTCTTGTTCAAATGATCCAGTCATAAAACGTTGTGTTAATGAGGTTTTACCTACTCCAACCTCACCGAAAATGCACACTTTATATGCTGCAATTGCTTCTATTATTCTCACCCAAAAAAATTTTATAATTCAACAAGAACTTTATAATTTTTATAATTATTGTTTATAGTTGAAAATACCAAATTCCCGTATAAAATCTCTAGATATAAGAAGAATATAATCATCATCTCCCTTTCACATTTTTTCTTCTAAATTAAAGAATGGCTAAACTCATATATAAAAAAGAAAAGATTCTATCGATTCTTCAATTTCTCTAATATTTCAGATTCAGCTTCAATAATGGCTTTAACAGAGAGTTTAAAATTTCGATCGAGATGATTATCCTTCCAAGCAATTTCCCGCCAAAGCACGAGTATCCCAACACCTTGACTGGTAAATTTCGATCTTCTTATTAATTCACGCCCATAAGTAGCTAAAGAAATCTTTTTATCTAATTCAGGATATTTCGATATCCATTCCTCAATGTTAGATGGAATTTGATGGATATCGGTTTCTTGAAATAAATTTTCAATATAACGTGCTTTGAGCCTCTGAGCTTCTTCTTTTGCTTTTTTATTGGGATTTCGTAGCTTAAAAGCTTTCACGTTTATGAAAAAAGTGCAAAAAGGGCAAGGGCAACCATCAGAGACTCTTATTTTATCTGACTTTTCAAAAGATGTTGTCAAATAAGATGTAAGTAAATGTGCAAAAGCTTCTCTATCTTCTTTATTTGGCCTGAAGTCATTCGGTATCTCATTATAATGTTTTTCTATCCAAGCAAGGCTGCACTTGCAAAAGTTAAGATTATCATGGACAGTATCAAAAAGTGTATGTTTTTTAGATTTTGACCCAAAATTCTTTAATTTATTATTTATCCACAGAAAAAGTTGATAACTTTTATCATGAAGCTCAATAACCTTTTTAAGTTCGTTAATCTCAAACATTTAACTCATATCTAATTTTTTAATTAATATTATCTATCATGATTTAAAACATAAAAATATATATTCATGAATTTTCATGAATCCTATTGAATGTGAAAAGCCTTTTATATTTTGATTATTCATCAACCATTTTCTATTTTCACCTGTAAAGACCCTTTTCACATTCACTTAATACTTTTTGTTTAATTATTAAGTGTCTATTCATTTTTATTTTTTAATGTGATTTACATAGATAAATGAATTTATAGGAAAGAATTTAAGAAATAATGGTAAAAATTGTTTATAAAGAGTATAAATCTGCTTTAAATAAATTAAAGTATCCAGATTCATGGTTTTGGTGTCGTTATACGATTAATCCGTATTCTGGCTGTCAGCATGCGTGTATTTATTGCGATGCGAGAAGTCAGCGGTATTATTTAAATGATTTTGAAAATGAAGTCATAGTTAAGACGAATATTGATAAGAAATTGGAACAACACCTCAAAAGAGCTCGAACTTTATTACCTGATGTTGTAGGTCCCGGAGGATTCTGTGATGGATATCAACAGATTGAGGAAAAGATAGAGAATACCATGAAAATCTTAAAAATTTTTGCCAAATATAAGTTTCCTGTAAACATTGCTACTAAAAACAAGCTAATTGTTCGGGATATTGATATTTTAAAACAAATCGCAGATGATACTTGGTGTACATTAGGGTTCTCTATAACGACTACAGACGAAGAATTAGCGAAATTCTTGGAACCCTACTCTTCTCCGCCTTCTGAACGTCTTGAAGCTTTAAGGAAAATTAAAAAGGAAGCACCTCAAATTCAAGTAGGCACATATCTAATGCCGATCATCCCATTTTTAGAGGATGATGATGAAAATTTAGAGGATGTAATAAAAAAAACAAAACAAGCAGGGGCAGATTTTATTTTATTTTCTCCAGGTGCTACTATGAGGGATCAACAGAAGAACTATTTTATCAAAAAACTTAAAAATAGTAAATATAACCATGTTGTAAAACCGTTATTGGATTTATATCGTAATTACCTGCACCCTTCTGGAGATTATATAAGAAAAATTCATAAAAAATTATTTGAGTTATCTCAAAAATACAATTTACCTATTCGTGAGAAAAGATGGATTCCTAAAGATTTTCGAAATTGGAATTATAAAATATCCGAACTCTTATTAAATAAAGAATATATAGAAACGTTAAAAACCGGTAAATCAAATAAAACAATGATGTGGGCGGGTTTAAACTTGAATAACCTTGCTGAGTCAATTATAGATGTGTATAAAAGAGGAGAATTATCAAAATTAAGAAACTTTACTAAAAAAATTGTAGAATTTGTTACTCCCTATTTAGAAAAAAGCAAGGATATTAAACTAAAAAAAGGATTGGATAAGTTTTTATGACTATCTCAGATAATATAACGAATTATATAAAAGAAAAGCTAAAAAAAACAGCCCCTTCATTAACTAAAGATCAAATTGAACGGAGAAATAAGATTTTAAACTCAGACAATCCTAATTTTAAAGGTTATGGACATAAGATTTCTGAAATTGAAAAGATTTTAAAGGATATTAAAAATGAATATCAATGTGCCTACAAGGACGCAGTAGATGTTTTTAAAAATTTAATTAAGAGTAATACCCACGAGGAAAAATTTGCAGCGGTTTTTTTTTTAAATCTTTTTAAGAAAAATTTTAATAAAAATACAATCAGTATATTTCATGATGAATTTAAGAAATATTGCGATACTTGGGCGATCTGTGATAGCACAATGATTCGGATTATTGGACCTTTTTTAGGGAAAATAGGTAATGAAGATTTAGCAAAAAAGACGATCGACGACTGGTCCAATTCTGAAGATTTATGGATTAATCGAGCTTCAATGGTTATTTTATTAAAAATAATAATGCTTAAAAAGGATTATTTTGTTTCTGAATCATACATGTTTGATTTAGCCGAGAAAATGCTGCAAGATAACGACGATTATATCCTCAAGGGTGTGGGATGGTTATTAAAAACATATTCTAAATATAATCCAGAAGTGATTACTAAATATTTGAATAAAAATAAAAAGCGATTACCCCGTTTAGTACTTAGATATGCTAGCGAAAAATTACCAAAAGAAACAAGACAACAAATTTTAAGAAAGGAGACCTAAAAAATGACAACAAAGGTATATGTACTAAAGCGGAAACCAGAAGAAACTAACCAAGATACCGTTAAGAGAACTCTTAAAATGGTTCCTTTAAAAAAAATTATTAATAATACTGAAAAAAAAATCCTTATTAAGCCTAATTGGGTTTGTTCAGATCATTCTAATACAGGAAATGTGACTTCTACAGATACATTGGAGGGAATTATATTATATCTTATAGAAGAAGCTGAAGTATCGCCACAGAAGATTATTGTGGCTGATGGAGGGGAGACTTCTGGCACAAGTACCACTATTAAAATTAATGATGTTAAAAGATTAAAGGAATATGGTATTAAAATAATGGATCTAAATTCAGATAATCGAATAAACGATGTCAGAGCTCCTAATCCGTTAGCCCTCAAGACCGTAAATATTGCCAAGACTGCCATGGATGTTAGCTGTATTATTTCTGTTCCATCTCTAAAAACACATTCAATGGCAAGTACTACATTAAGCATTAAAAATTTAATGGGAACTATTCTACCTAAGGTAATAATGCATTCACACTTACATGAAAAAATTGCGGATTTAGGCTCAATTTTCAAGCCGAAAATGAAGTTCCAAATAATTGACGGCATGATTGGTTCAGATGGATTTGAATTAGGTGGTAAACCGATCCGAATGGACTTGATCATTGCAGGAGAAGATCCCGTGGCAGTTGATCGTGTAGGAAGTGAAATAATAGGAAGGGGACCAAGTAAAGTAAAATATCTTAAATATGCGGAAAAAAAAGGATTGGGTACGGCAAATTTAGAAAAAATTGAGATTGTAGGTTGTTCGATTAAAGAAGTATATAGAAAATTTTAGAAATTTTTAAAAAAAGAAAATTTATAATTAATAACATAAAAGAATTTTAACAACAAACATATTTTTTTTATATAGAATTATTGATATTAATAGGATTTTGGTTTTAAAAAGATGTCTTATAAAAAACCCCTCATATTACAAGCTAAAGCCTTTTTAAAAATGATTGAATGGCTGGGAACATATTCCAATTTTAATAGAATTCCAAGGCAAAGTTGGGTTGAGGCTATAGGAATAATGTTTTGTAGAGAGACAGCTGATAAATACGTTATTATTGATGCCGAAGGGCAGACATCTGGAAATCTTGTTTATGTCCAATCAAATCCTCAACAGGATCTAAAAATAATTGCTTATGAAGAACAATTAATAACAGAAGATCCAAATATATTTCAAGGTGGTTGGTTCCATTCTCATCCCGGTCATGGCCTTTTTTATTCTGGAACGGATACTGTAAATCAAGATTATTGGCAAACAATGAATCCAAATGGAGTAGGTTTAGTTTTTGATTTAACTAAAGTTTCAGCTACAAATTTAGGTTTTAAATTTTTTAGATTAGACTATTCTGGTACGGATAGTTATGATGAAGTTGATTATGAATTATATGGATTCACGGAGAAAACATTAATAGATGCTTTTGAGCCAATTGGCATTGAAATGAAGACCATTCATGAACTGGCAAAACACTTGAATTTAGAAATGGAGGAAAGTACTGTAGAGTTTGATAAAATAGAAATACCTCAAACAGCCGAACCTATCGGTTTTGCTAAATTATGTATTGCTGAAGGTAGAAAAGTATATGTACAAGGAAATATCAATAAAGCATTGGAGAAGTTTCATTTAGCAAATATTTTATTAAAGGACGCTGATAATCCAGAAGATTTAGAATTATACACAAAAGCTTCTTTAAAACTCGCAAAATATTGTGTTTTTAATGAATTTTTCGAACAGGCACGATCCTTATTAAGGGAAGTTATTGTATTTACTAAAAGAATGAAATTAAATCCTGATCTATATGTTGGGAAAGCACAGATTCTATTTGGATATTTAAAAGAATTTAATAATGATCCTGAAGATGCTCTAGATCACTATACAAAAGCTTTAAACCATTTTAAATTAAGAAGACATTATTTTGGATTATACAAGGCTAATGACCTTATTGGAGGAATCAGTTGGAAGTTTAATAATCAAGATGATGCAAAAAGATATTTTAAAGATGCTCTATATAATGCAATGATGGCGGAAAAAGCATCTCCAGACAAAAAAGCACCAGTTATTTGGAACTTAATTAAAAAAGGGATTTCTACCAAGATTAGTAATATAGAAAGTACTGAAGGACAACCCGCATAGAGTAAGGGGAATAACTAAAAAAATTTAAAAGATACTTTTTACTTTAAAGGATATCTTACTCAAGAATAATCGCTAGTTTTAGTAATAAAAAATTCAAGTAAGATAAATTCATCAAATGCCAAGGTGGCGTAGCCCGGAATGTAGTGGACATACTCATTACATGGGTAGGAACGCACCAGATTCTACGGATTTACCGAAGAAGGTGAAACTGAAGATCTGGGTATCGGGGGTTCAAATCCCCCCCTTGGCACCACAATGCTAATGATTAGATTTTGTGGTAAAAATAAAGTCCATCTATCTAATCCTTTATAGGAAAAAATATATCTTTTTAAAGCAAAATGTTTCGGGATAATTAGGGAATAGTAATATTGGCAAAAAACTTGAAATATTCGATTGCAATAGAATTTCTTTATAGCAATAAAATTATATATGTAGGTTTTATTATGTAATATAATAAAAATTATTTTTTTTTTTGAGGTCTTCTCCATGAAAAAAAGTGTTTATTTTCTTGCTACTACTTTATTAATATCGTTCTTATTTCTATTTTCTAATACATTAGTTAATGATAGCATTAACGGATCAGTAAATAACGAGAATCTTGATAATGTTAAAAGAGTACCCTTGACCAGTATCACTGAATCTGAACCTAATGATGATGCTGGAAGTGCTGATGATATCGGTCCTGGTTGGCATTATGGGATCTCTGATAATTTTAATCAAGATTGGTATAGAATAAATGTAAATCAAGGGCAATTACTTGAAGTTACTACTTGGTATGAACACAATTATGTTCACTTAAATACGGAATTAAAAAATAATGAAAGTAATCATCTTATGGGGGATGAGGATCATATTTTTGAAGATAAATGGGATTATAGAAAATTCAAGCATGTGGCTACATATTCAGGTTGGTATTATATAGTTATCCATAACAGCTGGTCATCAGGGAACTATGACTTATATGTTAGGATAAGAAATCCTGAGGTAATCTTTGAGGATGATTTTGAAGATAATTCTCTTGATCCCCAATCAGGAGGATGGAAAGATCCTGGAGATTATCCCTCTAATTATTGGCATATTACTACAAATGAGGCCCATAATGGAATTCGTAGTTTATGGTGTGCGAATGAAAGTTCGGGATTTTATGAAAAAACAATAGGTACTTCAAGTGTTCGAGTTTCAGACTCAATAACGATTCAAAATATGGATCTAAGAGGTTATGATCATATTAACTTTAATTTTTGGTATAAAAAAGTAACAAATGGATCTACTGATGAATTTAATATTAGGGCAGATATCTCCGGAAACCAGCTTTATTTAACAAATAGATATACAGACAATGATTTTATTTTAGAAAATAATTTAAACGAGCGACCTTCATTTTCTTATTATGAATGTGATTTATCTATGTTTGGTGGCTATAATCACGTCGATTTAACATTTGTTTTTGATACACAGAATGAATTGTTTAACAATTATTCAGGAGTAAAAATTGACGATATTAAAATACTTGGATTTAAAGATAATATTACAATTGGTAGCAAATTAGATGTTTCTGAGGATGATACATATATCTATCGTATTGAATATCTTGAGGATAGAGACCATGCTGATCCTTGGTTATATGGTCCTGTATTAGGTGGTGAACCAATAGGTATAGGAGTACCTGATGAATGGCATGATGATAAAGAAGAACCAGACCATCAAGAAGTAAAAATTGAAATAAATTCAATTGAAAAGATGATTGATTATTGGGATATAAATATAAGAATTACGGAACCAGATGAATCTACTAATTATCCTGTTTCTTATGAAATCTCTAAAAATCCAATTAATTTTAAAAATAGTATGTGTTTCTTTATTCCGAATAATGATATAGCTGGTTATTTAATGAATGCAGATAATGTTGATGGGGGTGTATTTGATATATCTTTTGGTCAACATTGGGAGGATCATAGAAATGAATGGATATATAATATTCGATTCAGGTTTGATGATTTTAGTATAAATATGGATTATAATGAAAAAGGAGTTCTTGTTTGGTATTCTTACCATAGTCATATGTATGGGAAAGATTTTTTTAGAATGCATATGGCATACGACCATGAACCTGACTGGGGTGATGATTTTGATCCATGGAATGCCTATATTGAAATCCCTGGATACGATGTATTTATTCTCTTAGCAGTCTTATCTTGTGCTTCAATTATCATAGGAATAAGAATGAAAAAATTAAAAATTAAATAATTTATTCTCTTTTTTTTCATTAATTTCAAAACTAATCTTTATTTTTTAAAATCATCCATTGAAATGCGATGGTTGGAACATTGTGTGATCAATTTATTTAAATCGAACGAAAAATACATATTTTTAATGAAT